>JBNMOZ010000515.1:0-4830 GCA_051276005.1 Bradymonadia bacterium
CGCCCATTAACGCCAGAATCAGCGGTGAGATCGAACGCGTCATCGGTGCCCCTTCGCCTGCCGTGGGCGCCATCATACCCAACCACCCCCTACAAGATCGGCCCGATCGTGGCCACGACGTTGTTTCACATGCGCCGCCGGTACGACCAGTCGTTGACCTGCGCCAGGGTCACCGGGACCGCCTGCGCCAGGTACGTCTGCTGCCGTTCACAGATCGCCCGCGTCTCGCCCGCGACGCGCAGCGGGTCGAGCGCTGAGTCCAGGTCAGGCTGGCGTTGGCGCCACGCCCCCAGTCGGGGTCGGTCTGCGCTTGCGATCGCGGGCATTCCCGCGTCCCGGGCCACCTGCTACCATCCGCGCGCGCAGCAACCACCCGCCCGCGCAGGCCGGAGGCATTGATGATCGCGACGGTGTTGGGATGGACGGGGCTGGGGCTGCTGCTCTATGGCTGGCTGTCGACCCTGATCAAGCTGCTGCGCGGCACCGATCAGCCGCCCGAGTTCACGCTGGGGCTCGACACCCAACCCGATCCGGTCCCGCCAGGCACGTCGCTGTCGATCGTGGTGCCGGCGCGCAATGAAGCCGCCAACATCGAGCGCTGTGTGCGCGCCGCCTTCGCCGTCGATTGGGCGGGCGACCTGCAGGTGGTGGTCGTCGATGATCGCTCGACCGACGGCACGGGCGAGATTCTGGCGCGGCTCGCCGCCGATGAGCCGCGCCTCAAGGTGGTCATGGGCGCTGATCCCCCCGCCGGTTGGCTGGGCAAGCCGCATGCGCTGCATATCGGTCAGCAGCACGCGACCGGCGACTGGCTGCTCTTCTTGGACGCCGACGTGAGCGTCGACGTGCTCGGCCCGCGCCGCCTCATCGGGCGCACCATCGCGCAAGACGCCGACATGGCGTCGGGCCTGGGCCGCCTCGAGGTCGAGACGTTCTGGGAGCGCGTGGTGCAGACCCGCATCGGCGCGGTGATCGCCGGCGGCAACCCCATTGAGAAGGTCAACGACCCCGAAGACGACGCGGCCCTCGCCAACGGGCAATGCTTGTTGTTTCGCCGCACGACCTACGACGCGATGGGCGGGCACGAGGCCATCAAGGGCAGCGTGCTCGACGACGTCGACTTCGCCAAGCGCGCCAAGGAGCTCAAGGTCGCCTACCGCCTCTACATGGCGCCGGGCGTCTTCGGCTGCCGCATGTATACCGGCCTGCGCGAGATCTGGAACGGGTGGACCAAGAACCTGTTCCCCGCGCTCGACTACAGCCTCATCGCGACGGTGGTGGTCGTGGCTTTGCTCTTCGCCTCATCGCTGCTGCCCTTTGTGCTGCTGGCCAAGAACCTGATCGTCTGGCTGAGCGGCGGCGTCTTCTCGCCTTTCATCTGGATCGAGGCCGTGCTGGTCGTGGTGATGCTGGCCACCGACGCGCTGGGTCACCATAAGAACGGCTATCAATGGACCCTGTTCTGGACGTTGCCGCTGGGCATGCTCATCGTCTGCGGCGTCTTCCTCAACAGCGCCTGGCGCATCACGAGCGGCAAAGGCGCGGTCTGGAAAGGCCGCGTCGTCGAAGCCGGCCGGCCGAAGAAGGCAGCCTCCACAGATGAGGCCGATTGACCCGGCCAGTCCATTCGCCCCCGTGACCCCCGCGCCCCTCTGGCGCCTGCCTACCGACCGGAGTACCTTCCGACCCATGAGATGGTGGTTTCTCGATCGAATCGACGAGTTGGTCCCCGGTGAGCGCGCCGTGGGCCGCAAAGGCGTTGCGGGCAGCGAAGACTACTTCGCCGACCATTTTCCGGGCTTCCCGGTCGTGCCGGGGGTCGTGCTTATCGAAGCCCTCGCACAGCTGTCGGGCAAGCTCATCGAGGTGACGGTCTTCGAGAAGGAAGGTCGCTGGGTCTGGCCCATCATCAGCATGGTGCGCAAGGCCAAGTTCAGGCGCTTCGTGAAGCCGGGCGACTGGCTCACGCTGCATACGAAGATCATCGCGATGCGCGAAGAATCAGCGGTCTGCAAGGTGTGGGGCGAGGTCGACGGTCGCAAAACGACCGACGCTGAGCTGCTCTTTGTCTTCAACCCCAACGAGCTGGACACCGCCGAGGCGCAAGCGACCTTGGAGCGGGTGGAGCGGCAGACGTTGAAGATCCTCTGGGATGACTATCCGGCCTGGGTTGAGCGCTGCGAGGCCGCATCGAGCGCCGCTGCGCAGGCGCTCGCGGTCTGCGTCGATGAGGTCAGCGACGCCGAGATGACTGTCGAGTTCGTGCCCGACAGCGACGACGGGAGCGACTCATGAAGCGCATCGTCATCACCGGCCTGGGCTGCGTGACGCCCCTCGGCAACGACGTCGCGTCGACCTGGGCGGCGCTGATCGCGGGCAAGAACGCCATCGGGCCCATCACGCGCTTCGACGCGAGCGGCTTCGAGACGACCTTCGCCGCCGAAGTGAAGGGCTTCTCGCACCCCGGTTGGAAGGGGCGCTATCAGCGGTGGTGCGACACCAAGGCGCGCTTCGCCCTCGCCGCCGCCGAGGAGGCCATGGCCGACGCGGGCCTCACCGTCAAAGATCCCTATCGCTTTGGCGTGAGCATCGGGGCCGAGGTCAGCCGACCCGACCTCTCGGTGATGGCGCAGCAAGTCGCGGCCATGGGAAAGCTCACGCCGCAGGGCGCCTTTGGCAAGGTCGATCCCAAGGACTTCGTGGTCATGAGCGCGGCGTTCCCGGCCTCGCTGCTGGCGCTGGCGTACAACGCGCGCGGCCCCAACCTGACGACGAGCACCGCCTGCACCTCCAGCGCTCAATCCATCGCCGACGCCTTGCGCGTGCTGCGACGGGGTGACGCCGACGTGATGTTGGCCGGCGGCACCGACCGTCTGGTCGAAGAGCTTATGGTCATGGGCTTCGGGCTGCTCGGCGCGCTGTCGACCCGCAACGAAGATCCCGCCGGCGCATGCCGCCCGTTTGATCGCACCCGTGAGGGCTTCGTGCTCGGCGAAGGCGCGGGCATTCTGGTGCTCGAGACGCTCGAACATGCACAGGCCCGCGGCGCGCACATTCACGCCGAACTCTTGGGCTACGGCTGGTCGGCGAACGCCTGGCGCATCACCGACAGCCCGCCCGACGGGCGCGGCGCGCGGGCCAGCATGCAGGCCGCCTTGGAGGACGCCGGCGTGCGCCCCGAAGAGGTCGGCTACATCAACGCCCACGGCACGAGCACCCAGCAGAACGACGCGTCGGAGTCGGCGGGCATCCACGGCGCCTTCGGCGACTACGCCCCCCATGTGCCGGTCTCGTCGACCAAGTCGATGATGGGCCACCTGGTCGCGGCATGCGGCGCGGTTGAGCTGATCGCCTGCGTCAAGGCGATCACCGACGGCGTCTTGCCGCCGACCATCAACTACGAGCACCCCGATCCCGCCTGCAACCTCGACTACATCCCCAACGTGGCGCGCAGGGCGAAGATCGACGTCGCGCTGACCAACGCCTTCGGCTTCGGCGGCAGCAACGGCACCGTCGTGGTGGGTCGGCCCCGCCTTTGACGCCCAGCGGCCATCAGCAGCTCGGCCATCAGGTCGCGATCACCGGCATCGGGCTGGTGAGTCCGGCCGGGTTGGGCCTGGCGGCAGCGAAGGCGCGGCTGGCGCAAGGGCCGCTGACGCCGACGTTGCCCACGGGCGATGAAGCCGCGCTGACCGCGCCCTTGATTCATGCAGTGCCCGACTTCGACGCCCGGCCCTATCTGCGGCGCCGTAAGGATCGCAAGCTCATGGCGCGGGCCAACCAGCTGGCGGTCGTGGCGGCCCGATTGGCGGTCGAGGACGCGGGCGAGAGCCTGGGCGACCTGACCGACGCCGGGCTGTATCTGGGCGTCGGGCGCGAGCCGGGCACCATCGACGATGTGCTGCCGGCGCTGGCCCATAGCGGCTCTCAAGCGGGCACGCATATCGACATTCAGCGGCTGTCCGAAGAGGGCATGCGCTGGATGAACCCGCTGTCTTCGCTCAAGACGCTGCCGAACATGAGCCTGGCCCACGTCGCCATCGTGTTGGGCACCATGGGACCGGGCCTCGCGCTGTGCGACGGGCCCAACAGCGGCACGCGCGCGCTGCTCGAGGGCGCGACGGCGATCGCCGAGGGCCGCATCGACATGGCGCTGGCCGGCGGCGCCGACAGCCGCACCGCGTTCACCGATCGCACCACTGCGTTGCGCCAAGCCCGGTCAGGTTCATCAGGTTCATCAGGTTCATCACCTTCAGCGGACGGCGGCGTCGGCCCCATGGGCGAAGCGGCGGCGGTCTTCGTGCTCGAGCGGTTCGACCGCGCCCAGGCCCGCGGGGCCCGAATCTACGGCTGCATCGGCCGCGGCGAGGGCGACACGCTCACCCAGGTCGATTGGGGCGATTGCGGCGCGGCGACGACGGTCGCGTCGTTGGCCATGCAGCTCGCGGACGGGCCGGTCACGGTCGACGGGATGCGCATTGAGCGGCCCGACAGCCCGCCCAAGGCGCCTGCGCTGCGCACCCGTAGCACCATGCCCGTGGCGATCACTGGCATCGGCATGCGTACGCCATTGGGTAATGATTTCAAAGGGTTCGCGCGGCGGTTGATGGCCGGCGAGTCGGCGGTGGGGCCCATCAAGGGCTTTGACGCGACGCACTTCCCGGTGAAGAACGCCTGCGAGGCCCAGTGCGGTGCGTTGCCGCTTGCGCTGGCCGCCGCCTTGGCCGGCCTGGACGATCGCAAGGCCCAATTCGCCGTCGGCGCCGCCTTGGATGCGGTCGCCGATCATGGCGCGACGCCCGACGGGGCGGGGCTGTTGGGGTCGGGGCT
>JBNMOZ010000516.1:0-4823 GCA_051276005.1 Bradymonadia bacterium
GTTCGCGTCGGCGCCGCCCGGTGAGCTCGACAAGCGCAGCCTGGAGCAGGACGACATCGACGGGGTCTGCGCCGTGTTCCCGGTGCGCCCCAACGAGCCGGCCTGCGCCGTGTTCCCGGTGCGCCCCAACGAGCCGGCCTGCTACCAGCTCGCCAGCAACGGCGGTAGCAGCATCGGCGGAAGTGGGGTGGCAGATTGTCGCGCGCAGCCGGGTCAGGCGCCCGCTTCGCTGTGGTGGGCGGCGTTGGGCCTGCTGATTCTTGGCCGACGCCGCGCCCGATAGAGGCGCAGTAGCCCCAGCAGCAGGAGCCACGCTCCCGGCAGCCAGGGCCCCGGCAGCGACGGGCCCCGCGGCGCGAACCGTCCCGCCATCGTAAGGCGGCAGCCCGACGTGGCCACATCGGTCGGCGGCGCAGGGGGGCGGATCGATCCAGCGTCGCGGTCCATGCCCACATCACCCGCACCCGCGTCATCGTCGAGCCCTTCGGGGCGCGTCGGGTCGGGATCGACGCCATCCGCCAGCCCGTCTCCGTCTGAGTCCGCGTTGCGCGGGTCGCTCTCGCCGGGATCCACCACGCCATCGCCGTCGAAGTCCTCGCGGCCGTCCACCAGCCCGTCGCCATCAGAGTCGGGGTCGTTGGGGTCGGTCTCGCCCGCGCTCAGGCGGCCGTCGCCGTCGGCGTCTTCGATGTTGTCGGGCACACCGTCGCTGTCGCTGTCGGCGTCGGACGGGTCGGTGGGGTTCTCGGCGGTCCGCTCGAAGCCGTCTGCGCGGCCATCGTTGTCTGTGTCGGGATCGTTGGGATCGGTCTCGCCCACATCGAGCACGCCATCGCCGTTGAGATCCTCTTCGCCGTCCAGCAACCCATCGCGATCGGCGTCGCCGTCCTCGTCTTCGGGCCCGATGCGCAGGCGATCAACCGGCGTCGCGCATTGCGCACAAGCAGCAGCTTCGGCGGTCACTTCACCGGCATGGGTCCAGGTGTCGAAGACGAGCGGCAGGTCGACCATACGCCCGGTGTCGGCATCAAGGACCTGCGGCTGGACCCACCGGCGTCGCTGAATGGGGGCACCCAGTCGAGATCCGTCGGGCAGCACCTCGACCGCGTCATCCTCGAGCAGCGCGTCCGCGTCACGCACGGCGGTGTCGTCCCAGAACATCGGCGTTGGGCGGCGCCGTTCGCCTTCGACGCGCTCGATGACGAAGCCGGTCTGGTTGTCTTCGATGTCGAACATGGGCAGGTGCATCTCGCCGATCGTATGGGCGATGCGGAACGCGTACTCACCGGGGGCGAGCGGGTCGCCGGCGGCGTCGGTGCCGTCCCAGATGGTCTCGACTCGCTCTTCGGTGTTCGCGACCCGGCCCGAGATGACCCGGTCGACGCTGGCGTCGAACACGCCGTCCTGGTTGCTGTCGATGATGACGCGCCAGATGCCCGGCTGATCGACGCTGAAGCTGAAGGTGCCTTCGTCTTGGGCGCCGTCGCCGTTGGGGCTCAAGGTCGCGCTGCCGGCCTCGTCTTCGAACACAACGTCGCTGATCACGGCCGTCGGCGGGGGCGTCAACTCCGGGGGCGGGGCCAAGTACAGGGGATAGACGCTCCGCGCGCGCTGGCCCTCGGCCATGCCGAAGACCCCGCACTCGGGCGGCGCGCCAAACATGCACCAGCTTCGATCGGGGACGTCGGCCAGGCCGCGCCGGTTGGCGAGCACCGAGTAGCGAAAGCCGCGCAGGTCGGCGAAGCGAACGGCGTAGATGACGCCCTGACCGGGCGCGTGTTCGACGAGCGCGTAAAACGTCGCGTTGGTGCCGTTTGCGAAGCCATGCGCGTTGAGCAGCCATTGTCGCGAGAAGACGCGGCCGGCCGGTACCGACTCATCCTGCGCGTCGCGCACATCGGCGAGGAAGAACCGGGTGGTGACGCCGCTGCCGGTCAGGGTCTCCGGCTCTCCCGCAAAGTCGAGCACGTAGACGCCCGCGTCGGGCGCGTCGATCTCGATGAAGTTTGGGTCGCCCGCCGCCGTGCAGCCGCCGGTTTCGCGCGAAATTGCATACGCCTGACCGCACTCCCCTCGGCCGTCAACGTTCGCGTACGCGGCGCCTTGCGCGTCGAAGCATTGGGCCGGCGCCGTACACGCCGCGTCGTCGCCGCAGCGCGGCGTGTCAGGTGGGTAGACGATGAGCTCGCGGCCTTCGCGAAAGGCGGGGACCGGGTTGAGCGCGCCGGGCGCCGCGTCGATCGGCCGCCCGCCGACGGCCCGCTCCTGCAGCCCGTCATCACTGCTGCACACGAACAGACGCTCGCCGCGGGCCCGCATATCGACGCGGACGCGCGTCACGTCTTCGAGGCCCTGCGTCAGGCCGAGTTCGGGCGTGCCTTCGGGCGCGGCGAGGGCATCGGTGGTGGCGCTGAGGGCCATGAGCAGCGAGACGCGGATCAACGAGGTTCGCATGGGCATCCATCATGAGGGTCTTGCGGGGCAATGTAGCGCAGCGCGTCGGTGTCCGCCGCGGTGCTTGCCCCCACAGCACGATTCGCGTTCAATCGAGGTGGAAAGTTCGACTCCTGGGGGATCTGATGAACCGTCTGCTCGCCGTCCTGCTCCTGAGCGCGCCGTGCCTCGCTCAGGCCGAAGTGCGGCCCTCCGACATCAACCGGCCGGTGGGCGAAAACGGGTTGGGACCAGGATACGGCAACTACGCGACGCAATGGGCGCTTGAGCTGGGCGTCTTCGCGGGCACTGAGACCGATGCGGTCAGCCGGTTCGACGTCGAGCGTTTGCAGATTACGCCGATGCTGCGGGTCGCGACTCCAGCGCAGCGTAATGATTTTGAGGTGGTGGTCGGCTTGGTCAACCACCGGCGCACCTTTGCCGCGACCGATACGACCGACACCGCTTGGAGACTGACGAACCTATTTGTGGCGTATCAGTGGGCCTGGCGGTCTTTGCCACAACAGTTTCGTTTGGGCCTGGGGCTCACCTTGCCGACCGCGCAGTTACCGCGGGGCAACCGCTTCGCCTCGCAGTTGGCGCTGGACGCGTATCGGGCCCGGGCGCTCTCGGTGGGCTGGCGTGAGTACTGGCTGTATCGGCCCGAGATGCTCACCTTCACCGGGCACGTCGACTACTACTGGCGGGGGTCTTCGGGCCTGATCGTCGGCGGCGCGGCCGTCGCGGGCTTGATGCTGCGCGCCAGCGACTCGCCCGACTTGCCGGAGAATGAGGTGGTGGTGCAGGCCGACCTCGAGATCGCGTACGACACGGTCTACGTGCGGTCGGCGTTGAAGGGGGGCGTGGTCGCGTTGCCCGTCGGCGACGCGGTCTACGTGGGCGAAGACACCTTCCAGGCCAGCATCGAACCCGACTTTCGCATCCGACTCGGTGGGCTCGATTTGCTCCTGCGCATGACGATCCCGATCAACAAGCCCGCGGGTTTTGCCTTCTCGAACGGAGGCTTCTGGGCGGTGCACGTGGGGATCGCGAATAGCACCGATTTGAAGTTGCCGAGCGCAGAGCCCTTAGAAGAATGATCTGAGCGACTCGACCCTCTATCCTGCTCACGTGCGCGCACTTCTCTTCCCCATTATGGCCTTGGGTTGGCTGCTGTCATGCGGCCTGCTGCTCGGCGGATGCCTGCCCGACGTCATCGACGAATGCGGGCCCGCACGCCTCTGCGTCGAGGGTCGCTGCCTCGCCGGTGTGTGCGTCCCGGGCGCGGTGGACGGGGGCGTGATCCGCGATGGCGCGACAATGAGCGACGCCCGCGTAGGCCCGATCGCCGACGGAGGGCCCGACGCGCTGCCTGAATGCACGCCCACCTTCGAAGTGTGCAATGGCCTGGACGACGACTGCGACGCGCGCATCGACGAGGGCCCTAACGGCCAGCTTGTGCGCCCGTGCGTCGAGGGTGATCCGGCTTTGCCCGGCGTCGGGCAGTGCTTGAGCGGACGATCGGCCTGCGTCGACGGCGCCTTCGGGGCCTGCGCCGGCGCGCGCGGCCCCAGCGAAGACTTCTGCAATGGCCTCGACGACGACTGCGACGGGCGGCTCGACGAAGGGCAGAGCGAAGGCTGCTACGCGGGCCCGGCTGGCACCGCGGGCGTGGGTCAATGCCGCGCCGGCCGACGCCGATGTGTGGCCGCCACCGCGAGCGCGGAGTGCATCGACCATGTGGGCCCGGCGATCGAGATCTGCGACGGCGCGGATGGTGATTGTGACGGCCTCATCGACGAGACCCTCGACTGCAGCTGCGCGCCCGGCGACAGCCAGGCCTGCTACGCGGGGCCGCTCGGCACCCAGGGCGTCGGCGCCTGCGCGGGCGGGCAGCAACGATGTGCGGGGGCGCTCTGGGGTGCCTGCGCGGGCATGCGAGCGCCCACCAGCGAGCTGTGTAACCAGACCGATGACGACTGTGACGGCGTGGTCGACGAGGGCCTCGACGGCGCGCCCTGCCAGCGCGGTCAGGGGGCATGCGGCGCCCAAGGCGTCTTGCGGTGCCAGCCCGCAGGCCTCGTGTGCGACGCCGAGACCGGGGCCCCGGTGCCTGAGCGCTGCAACGACCTCGACGACGACTGCGATGGGCGCCTCGACGAGGGCTTCGGCCGTGACGCGGCCTGCGTTGTTGGCATGGGCACCTGCGCGGCGACGGGCTTCATCGACTGCGCGCCCGACGGCGACGCGATCTGCCGCGCCGACGCCGTCGTACCGGCCGCCGAGCGCTGCAACGCCCGTGATGATGACTGCGATGGGCGCATCGATGAGGGCGCGACGGTGGCCTGCTACGGCGGACCCGGCGCGAGCCTCGACGTGGGTGTTTGTCG
>JBNMOZ010000517.1:0-4812 GCA_051276005.1 Bradymonadia bacterium
ATCGCTGCGCACGCCCTGGCATATCCTCCTGCTCTTCGGCGGCGGCTTCGCGCTGGCGTCGGGGTTTCAGCAGACCGGGCTCTCGGCCGAGATGGGGCGCGGGCTGGCGACGGTGGTCGACGGCCTGCCGCTGCCGCTGGTGATCCTGTCGGTGGTGCTGCTGGTCACGTTCTTGACCGAGGTGACCTCGAATACGGCGACCGCGACGGTGCTGCTGCCCGTCATCGGCGGGCTCGCCATCCAAATGAACCTGGCGCCTGAGCTGTTGATGTTGCCTGCGACCCTGGCTGCGTCCTGCGCGTTCATGCTGCCGGTCGCGACGCCGCCCAACGCGATCGTCTATGCCGCCGAGCGGTTCTCTTTGCGCGCCATGTCGCGGGCGGGGCTGTGGATCAACCTGGGCGCCGCGCTGATCATCACGGGGTGGATGTTGACCTGGGGCCAGTGGGTGCTGCCGTAGCGGGTGCTGCCGGAGCGGGTGCTGCCGGAGCGGTTGCTGCCGTAGCGGGTGCTGCCGGAGCGGGTGCTGCCGTAGCGGGTGCTGCCGTAGCGGGTGCTGCCGTAGCGGGCGCCGTCAGGTCGGCGGCCTTGGCGCGGCGGGTCCGCTTGCCCCGCCAATGGCCCCATTCGCCGCCGTCGCCGCCCTTGCCCGGCACCAGCCGCCCGTTCGCGCCGCGCGGGCACGCGTCGATCGTCGGCACCAAATCAGCCCCGGTATAGCCCTGCGCGTTGTCGGTCTGCAGGATGTCCTCGGCCCCATTGATACAGAAGGCCGCGATCGCCGAGATGCCGCGCTTCTCGGGCCAGGCGTACGCGATCCAGTGCGTCGCGCCTGCGGGCGGCAGGGCATCGGGCGCCGCGTCGGTGTGCAGCTTGCCCTGCGCGTCGACGATGAAGACGCGGAACGCATAGCCGCTCACCGTGGCCGCGGTGCCCCCCGGGATCGGGATCGTGCGCAGAAAGGTCGGCCGCAGCACCGGCGCCGACAGCGGCGAAGGCCGCGCACCGGCCATCTCACCGATCAGCCCTGCGCGGCCGGCGTGGGTGATAAACTGCTCCTGCGCCCACAGCAGCGTACGCAGCTGGGCGACGGCCATGCGCTCGGTCGCCTTTTGCCCGGCGATCACCACATTGGGCGCGGCCATGCGCACCGTAAACAGGGACATCGCGAGCAGCGGGCCCAGGCAGACGCCTGTCCACCCCACTTTGGCCCAACCACGCCGCAGCGCGAGCACACCAAAGACGGTCAGGACGGCGGACAGAATCAACAGCGGGATCAACATCCTGCGCATAAAAGCATGTCGAGCCGCCGCCGCCAAGTTCAGACACACGTCCCTCGATCTTGCGCATCCGGCGCCGCTGACCTATCGTCCGCAACTGTGTCGAAATCACCCCTGGATATTGGTGGAGTCAGCTCGTTCAGCGACGTAGAGTTCGTTGAGCGGCTGGGCGTGGGCCTTGGCTCAGGGCGCTTCAAAGCGCGTCTGACCGAGACCAACTCGGACGTGTCGCTGTTGCTCGTCGAGGGCGAGAAGTACGACAAGCCCGCTCTTCTCGAGTGGGCGCGCCGACTCAAGCGGGTCGACCATCCGGGCATCCCGGGTGTCGTGCGCATCGAGGACGTGCTCGAGCCCGGCTTCGTCGCCCAACGCTACATCGAAGCGCATAGCCTCGCCGATCGCGTCGCGTCGACTGGCCCGCTGACGTCCGTCGACGCCCTGGCGATGGGGCTTCAGGCGGCCGCCGCGCTGCGGGCCACGCATCGACAAGAGATTCCACACGGCGCCCTGGCCACTCGATCCATCCGCCTCGCGAACCGCGACGGCGCCATGGACGCGGTGCGCATCGTGGGCTGGCGACCGCTGGGCCCGGGCCGCACCCACGAGCGCGGCATCGCAAACGACGTGCGCGCCCTGGGCGAGTTCATTTACTTCGCGCTGCTCGGCACCGACGCGCCGACGGCCCCGCGGGTCGGCCCCGCCGAGCCGGGCGCGCCCATCGCCGTCTCGTTTAGCGACCTGGCCGACGGCGCCTCGCGAGCCACGGTCCAGCAGCGCGCGATCCTCGACGCGCTCGCGCGGGCCGGATCGGTCTACGCGGTTGACGACGTTGTCGACGCCTTGCTGCCCGAGTTCACGCGGTTCATCCAAGAGGCCAAGGCCCACGTGGCTTACGAGCTGGGGGCCGATCGCGAGTTCAAAGAAGAGGTCCAGCGCCAGCGTACGCGGCAACGCGAGCTTGAGAGCAAGCTGCGCTTCATCAAAGACTGGCTGCGCGACAACGCCGGCGACGTCGACCGCGTCGATGAGAAGGTCGGCGAGCTTGAGAAGCAGGAGCGCACGCTGCGCAACCTCGAGGTTGAGTTGGCGATGCTGCTCGACCGCCCGATTCGACCCGGCCAGACGCTGGCAACCGCCCGTCGTCCAACGGCGCCCGCGCCCATGGCCCCCGCGCCGACGCCCATTGTCGCGTCGGCGCCGCCCGCTGCCGTCGCCGCGCCGACCCGCGACGACCGGCCGAGCATCCCGATGGATCCGAATCCGCCCCAAACGGGTGGGAGCGGCACGGGCAAGATGCTCGCGATCGCAGTCCTGGCTGCTGGCCTCGCGGCCGGCGGGATGTGGTTCGCGATGAGGTCCGGCAGCGCCGGAACCACGCCAGCGTCGGTGCCGAGCGTGGCCAGCGCCGCCGGCGCCAGCGCCGCGTCGGCGACCGCGGGATCGACCCTTTCGGCTGCGCCCAAGGCCGGCGTGCAAACGGTGCCCACGACGGCCGCCCCCAAGATCGTGCCCCCGCGCCCCGCGTCGGTGGCGAGCGCGCCCAAGCCGCCGCCCCTCGCCCCAGACGGCATGATCTACATCGTCAAGGGCAAGACGCATCCGGCCCTCTCGGGCGAGGCCCGCACCATCGCCCTCGCGCAGTGCAACGCCGACACGGTCAAGTTCCCGCGCACCCAGAAGCTCGTCTGTGGCGCCGATGCGTTCCCAATTGAGAGCGGCGATCCAGTCGAGGTCGCGTCGTTCTTTATCGATCGCCTTGAGATCTCGCAGGACGCCTACTCTGCCTGCGTAAAGCGGCGCAGCTGCAAGCCCCTCAAGCTGACCTGGGAGCTCGAGGAACAACCCGCCACGGGCGTGACCTGGGACATGGCCTCGGCCTATTGCGAGTTCCGCGGTGGACGCCTGCCCTCGGCAGACGAGTGGCTGCGCGCGGCCCGCGGCGACGACGAGCGCCTCTACCCCTGGGGCTCAGAGCCGCCGGTCGTGGGCGACAAGCACAAGGCCAACTATGGCCGCCTCGATCGCAAGGGCCCCCGCCCGAGCCGCGCCGACGGCCACAAGTATGCAGCGCCCGTCGGGGTCTTCGATGACCGCGGCCAGAGCGCCTTCCACGTCGCAAATCTGGCCGGCAACGTGCGCGAGTGGACCGCCACCAAGACCGGCGAAGGCGCGGTCGTGGCGGGCGGCGGCTGGCGCGACATGGCGGTCGACCTGCGCACGACCCGGCGCGAGGTCACCAACCTCGACCAGGTCAGCAACGACCTGGGCTTTCGCTGCGTCTCCGACGCCCCCCGTTGATGACCCCCGACGCCGCCCTCGAAGCGCTCCAGGTTGCGTGGACTCAAGCCCGTGGGGGCGATGGGCGCACGCTGCATCTCTGCGGCGCGCCCGGCACGGGCAAGTCTGCCCTCGTGCAGCAATTCATCACCGGCGCTGAGCGTCCGCTTGATGATGTGCTGGTGCTGCGCGCCTGGTGCGGCGGTGAGCAGCCCGAGTTGCCCGGACGCCGCCGTGGACTGCTCGAAGGCCTGATCGTAAAGATCGCAGAAGGCGTGCGCGCGGTGTCGGCGAGCGAGCATCCCGGGTGGGTGCTGCCCAGCGAGGCCTATATCTCCAGCGCGCTCACCTTGGCGGATGTACCGGTGCGGGTCGCCCGCGAGCGCGTCTTCGCCGACTTGCTGCTGTCGGTCACCCGCCATCACGCCGTTCTGCTGGTCCTCGAAGACGTCGAAGCGGTCGATCTGCGGTCGCGCGCCATCCTCGAGGCGCTCTGCGAAGCCCTGCAGGGCGGGGGCGCGGGTCGCCGCCTGCTGCTGCTGCTCGTCGGCTCCCCGACCATCGTGGATCCTCAGGTGACCGACGGCGCAGCCCGCTGGGCGCCGCCCGGCCCCCGGCTTGTGCTGGCGGGCGAGGGCATCGCGATCCCGGCGCTGAACGCCGCCCAGTACGACGATTTGCACACCCTCGCACTCACGGGCGCCGCGTCCCCTGCCCTCATGGCGCGCATCTGGCGGGTCAGCGAGCCGGCCGCGCGGGTGCGCTTGGCGGCCCTGACGGGTCACGCGAGCGTTGCGACGCAGGGACACCGCCACCACGTGACCAGCGCGGGCATCGCCGCACACCTGTCTCAGACGGGCGATCCAGCGCAGCGCACGCTCCTCGAGGTCGCCATCGGGCACGCCTTGCGCGAGACCGCCGAGGCCCAACTCAGCCAGATCAACGCCCCGCTCTTGCTCGACGTCACCGTCACCTGGCGTGAAGGTCGCAACAACGAGGCTCGCCTCAACGCCGCGCTGGATGCGCTGTGGCGGGCGATCGGGCATTTCGCGCGGGGCGATCACGGCCTCGACGCGGCCAACGCTGCGATCGGCTTCGTCGAAGGCGCGCTGACCCATAACGCGCTGGCCCCAATGATCGGCGGACCGGCCGTTCGCCTCTCCGATCGCGCCCGTCGCCGACAGCTCAGCGCCGCGTTGATGGAGGCTCGCTTCGAGCTCGATGCCGCCCGCGATGATCCGCGAACGCGCGCGCT
>JBNMOZ010000518.1:0-4802 GCA_051276005.1 Bradymonadia bacterium
GCCGGCGCCCATCGGATCACCGCCGTGGCATTGCGTGCAGCGGATGCGCTCGGCGCCTCTGAACGGGTGGGGGTTGTTCATGCCCTGGCCGCTGTAGTCGTTATGCTCGCTCGCGCCGTTATGGCAACTCATGCACGACTCGACCGGCTCGTCCGGGGGCATCTCGGGCTCGGGCGCCTCGGGCACATCAGGCTCGGGCTCGGGGCAACCGTCAGTGTTGCAGTAGAGGCCGGGGTCACAATCGCAGCAGGCCGCGCGGAACGAGAAATCTCGGTTCTCGAAGTCGCAGATGTCCAAGTTGCCGCAGTTGTAGATGTCCCCGTTCCATTCGTAGGCGTTGCAGTCGATGTTGGGTGGCAGGCCGGCGCCTTCGCCCCCCTGTCCGCCTTCACCACCCATGGGGCCCATGTCGTCCCCACCACCTTCGCCGCCTTCGCCTCCAGCCCCGCCTTCGGGAGGAGGCGGCTGTTGAACCACCTCTTCCGAACAGCCGAGGACAAAGCCGAACACGACGAGCACACTCAAGACGCTGAGCCTCTTGCGCATTTCACTCATTCGCATGCCTCCCCCAAAAACCTGAGTCCATCCCGCTTCACTATCTTCGATATTGGAAGCATCGGCCATGCCAAAATCGCCTGCTCACGAAATAGCGGCAAATCAGTCCGAAAATCAGGCATTCAGGGAATGTTTTGGCTGGCTGGGGTCAGATGTCACCAGGACGGTGGACCCCAGGTGGGGGCTGTGACCCGAGGTACGGCGAGAGGGTTGCTGCATGCCGTGGCGACCTGTGCAATGATCCCGCGCCTATGAATTCGGAGGCTTGCGGTGTTCACCTGGACCATCGATCCCGTCCTGTTTCACCTGCCCGACTTTCTGGGCGGGCGCGGGATTCGTTATTATGGCGTGCTCTACGCCATCGCCCTGATGGGTGCCTTTTACTGGCTGCAGTGGCAGATGACGCGCGGCGGTCACAAGAAGGAGGTGGCAGATCGCTTCCTGACCTTCGGCGTTGTCGCGGTGATCGTCGGCGCCCGTTTGGGCCACTGCTTGTTCTACGGCACCAAGAGCAATCGCTGGTACTACTACGAAAACCCCATTGAGATTCTGTACTTCTGGGAGGGGGGGCTCGCGAGCCACGGCACCGCGGTCGCCATCATTCTCTGGATGTACATCTTCGCCCGGCGCGAGAAGATGCCGTTTCGTGAGGTCGTTGACCGCCTCTCGTTCGGCGTCGCCTGGTCGGCGGCGTGCGTGCGGCTCGGCAACTTCATGAACTCCGAGATCGTGGGCCGCGCGTCAGACGCCAGCGTGGGCGTCAAGTTCCCACGGCACTACGGCGACCGAGGCCTGCTGAAGAACTGCGCCGAGATGTGTGAGCGCGTCTCGTCTGATGTGTGTGTCTACCTGGGTGATCGCTGCATGGACGTGACCGCGGTGCCGTGGCGGCACGCGAGCCAGCTTTACGAAGTGGCGATGGGCCTGGGCATGCTCGCCATCCTCTGGATCACCGATCGCGCGTTTGGCGGCGAGAAGCGACCGCTGGGCTTGTTGGGCTCGATGTTCTTGGCGTTCTATTTCACGGGTCGCTTCTTCGTCGAATACTTCAAGGAGTACCAGACGCTGGATGGCGGCTTTACGATGGGCCAGTGGCTGTCCATCCCGCTGGTGACGGTGGGCGTCATCGGCATGATTGTCGCGCTGCGAAAGCGCGAGACCCCGCCTCGGCCCGCTGCCGACTGATCCGGCTGCGATCTCGCTGCGGACCGAGTCAGCAGCGAGACCACTTCAGACCGCGCCGACGATCCCTGTGTGCAAAATCTGCTCGTCTGTGAAGTCGGCGAACTGCCCGTACTCATCGTTGACTTTGACGGCGCGCCCGCGCTTTGGCCGCAGGTTCACGCCCGCCGTGTACCGCAGAATATGCGCCTCGTCAGGGCTGTCAGCGGACCGTCGCCCAGCGGATGAGGCGGGCGACTGCCGGGGTGCTGCGGGGCGCGAGGCGGCGCAAGAACCATACGGCCCAGGCGGCTGAGGTGACCGGCTGCACCGCGATGTCGCGTTCGATGGCCCGGCATACAGCGCGGGCGACGGTCTGGGGATCGGCGCCGCGTCGCTCGAAGGCCCGCACCGTGCTGGCATGCAGGGCCGCGTCGATCTGTCCGGTGCGGCTGGCGTTGGCGATGTCGGTGCGAATCATGCCCGGGCAGATGGCGCTCACGCCGATGCCCTGGGGCGCCAGCTCGAGGCGCAAGCTCTCGGACAGCCCAAGGACCGCGAACTTGCTCGTGCAGTAGGGGACGGCGTCCGCGATCGGAAAGAAGCCCAGCATCGAGGCGATGTTGACGATGTGGCCTTTGCCGCGGGTCGTCATCGGCGCCCCCAGGAAGTGGCAGCCGTGGATCACGCCGCCCAGGTTGACCCGAAGCAGCCAGTCCCAGTCTTCGAGCGGCAAGTCCAACGCGCTGCCGGCCAGCCCTACGCCCGCGTTGTTTACGAGCACGCCGGGTGTGCCGTGGGCGGCGATGAGGGCCTCGGCATAGGCCGCATATGCGCTGCGATCGCCGACGTCGAGGGGGCGCGCGTCGACGCAGGCCTCGCCCAGCAGCCGCGTGGTCTCGGTGACGCGATCGGCGTCGATGTCTGAGATGGCCAGTCGGGCGCCACGCTCGGCGAGCGCCTGGGCGGTCGCTCGTCCGATGCCCGAGCCGGCGCCGGTGACGACCGCGAGTTCGCCGTGGATGCGCATAGGGTCCTCCGTCTTGCTTTGACCGAGCCTATCAGCAATTTGGACCGCTGCGCCCGCGGCAAGATTGTCCATCGGCGTGCGGGCGCGATTCGCGTATGCTCGCGCGTAATCGGGCGTGGCGTGCGGCGTCTGCAAACTCACAAGGAGGATCAATGGCCGGGGATGGATCAAAGACGGCGGTGGCTGCAGCGTTGGTGGGCAACAGCTTCCTGCTGGTCGGCAAGTTCGTGGTCTACGGCATCACAGGGTCAGGCGCGATGCTCTCCGAGGCCATCCACACCCTCGCCGACCTGATGAATCAGATCTTGCTGATGATCGGCATCGTGCGATCGGCGCGGCCGGCGAATGAACGCTATCGCTACGGTTACGGGCAGGAGCGCTTCGTCTGGGCGTTGATGAGCGCGGTGGGCATCTTCTTCCTCGGCTGTGGCGTCACCATCTATCACGGCATCCACAGCCTGCAGGATCCCCAGCCGGTCGTGGGTCTTTGGTGGGCGATGGGCGTGCTGATCATCTCGCTGTTCGTCGACGGCGCCGTGTTCATGATCGCCTATCGCCAACTCAGAGAGTCGGCCGGCGATCGGCCATTTTACCCCTACCTGCGCAACGAGGCCGACCCGTCGGCGGTCGCCGTGTTGCTCGAAGACTTCGCGGCGTGCCTGGGCGTCACCATCGCGATGATCTGCATCATGTTGGCCCATCTCACCGGCGCCTACTGGCTCGACGGGGTCGGATCGATCCTCATCGGGCTGCTGCTGGGGGTCGTCGCGCTCTTCCTCATCGCGCGCAACCGCTCGCTGCTGGTGGGGCAGAGTGCCTCAGCGGAGGTGCATGCGAAGATTCACAACCTGCTCGAAGCGCGCCGCGCGGTCGCCGAGGTCACCGACATCAGGAGCAAGATCCTCGACACCGAGACCTACGATCTGCTCGTGCACATCGACTTCAAGGGCGAGGCGCTGGCGCAGCGCCTCGAGGCGCGATTGCGGTCGGCGTGGAACGCGGGGATCACCGACTTCGAGACGTTCAAGGCGTTCGCGGCCGACTACGCCGAGGCGGTCCTCGATACGCTCTCCGACGAGATCGATGCCGTCGAGAGCGCCATCCGGGAGGCCGTGCCCGAGGTGAAGCACATCGACGTCGAGGTCGACGAAGCGCGTCGAACTCCAAGCTGATCGGCGCCACTTGTTGGCGCATGTTGCCTACATAAATGTAGGGTGCGGGCGTTGCGTTGGGTGTATGCCCACCATAAAGACCTGATTTAGATGCAGTCATACGAAAATGTAGCCACCTTTGGTGATGCCTACATTTTAGTGGGATGATCGTGCGTTTCTGTTGGAGTGCTCGCTGGCATGCACCTTGCGAGAGCCGAG
Source organism: Bradymonadia bacterium (assembly GCA_051276005.1). Classification (GTDB taxonomy): domain Bacteria; phylum Myxococcota_A; class Bradymonadia; order UBA7976; family UBA1532; genus JBNMOZ01. The sequence continues at coordinate 4,117 of JBNMOZ010000518.1, forward strand.
GTCGATTCACACGCGGGCCGACCCGCACTTCGTCTCATCAAGCCGCCTACGGCTCAATCGACAAGGACGCAAATGCCGATTCTCGCTGAATACATCTGGATCGACGGCACCGACCCGACCCCCAGCGTGCGCTCCAAGACGCGCGTGCTGTCGAAGGTGCCCAAGAGCACCGACCTGGCCGATCTGTCCGAGGTCGACCTGGGTTGGTTCCCGGAGTGGGGCGCAGATGGATCCTCGACCAACCAGGCCGTGGGCACCAACTCCGACATCATCCTCAAGCCGGTCTGTGCGGTGCGCGATCCTTTCCGTCCGGGCAACTACTTGGTGATGACCGAGGTCTTCAACGCAGACGGCAGCCCCAACCGCACCAACTACCGCGCTGACCTGCGCGCCGTGCTCGATGCGGGCGCAGCGAAGGAAGACGCCTGGTTCGGCTACGAGCAGGAGTACACGCTCCTCAAGCTCGACGGCGCGCCGCTGGGCTTCCCGATCAACGGCTTCCCGGCGCCGCAGGGCCCCTATTACTGTGCTGTCGGTGCCGCGAACATCGCGGGCCGCACGATCTACGAAGACTTCATGGTCAAGACCATCGACGCCGGCTTGGCCATGTCGGGCTTCAACTGGGAGGTCATGCCGGGTCAGGCAGAGTTCCAGGTGGGCGCGATCGATGGTTTGACGGCGGGCGA
>JBNMOZ010000519.1:0-4799 GCA_051276005.1 Bradymonadia bacterium
CCCGACGATCGTGACTCTGCTGGGCAATGACGTTGAGGTGTTGGTGGACTTCATTGGCGGCGGACGCCGCACGGTGCCGGCCCTGGTGTCCAACCCCGACCCGATCGTGGCCCCCGCGCCCTGACGCGTCGCGTCAGCCGCTCACGAAGGCGAGGGCGTCTTCGATGACGCGCGGCGAGGCACCCTGCCGAACCGCAGCGTTGAGCCCTTGGCGCCACTTTCGCGCGCCGGGCACCCCCTGAAACAGTCCATGCATATGCCGCGCAACATGGTGCACCCGAGTGCCCTGCGCTTGGGCGTTGGCCGCGTAGTCGATCATGGCGCGCGCCACCTCGATCCGCGTCAGCGCGGGCTCGGGCTTGCCAAAGACCCGCGCGTCGGCCTCGGCAAAGAGCCAGGGGTTGTCGTACGCCGCGCGCCCGATCATCACGGCGTCCACCTGCTCTAAGTGACTCAGCGTCTCGTCGAGGGTGCGAATGCCGCCGTTGATCTCAACCTCCAACGCGGGGCGGTCCGCCTTGAGGCGATACACGTCGGCATAGCGCAGGGGCGGCACCGTGCGGTTCTCTTTGGGCGACAGGCCTTTGAGCCAGGCCTTGCGGGCATGGACGCTAAACCGCGTGCAGCCGGCGCCGGTGACGACGTCGACGAACCGCAGCATGTCTTCATAGGCGTCCATGTCGTCGACGCCGATCCGATGCTTGACGGTGATGGGCAGGTCAACCGCGGCGCGCATCGCCTCAACGCAGGCCGCGACCTGGTCGGGCGTCTTCATCAAGCAGGCGCCGAAGCTGCCCTTTTGAACCCGCTCGGACGGGCAGCCGATGTTCAGGTTCACTTCGTCGTAGCCGTAGTCGGCGGCGATCCGGGCGCACTCGGCGAGCATCGTCGGATCGTCACCGCCCAGCTGCAGCGCGATCGGATGCTCCTCGGTGTTGAAGTCGAGGTGGCGGGCGCGATCGCCGCGCAAGATCGCCTGCATGGTCACCATCTCGGTGTACAGCAGGGTGTGTTTGGTGATCAGGCGCAGCAAGAACCGGAAGTGTCGGTCCGTGCGGTCCATCATCGGTGCGAGGCTGAGAGGCGGCATCATCGGGCGTAGATGTCATGATCTGCCGCATGAGATCAACGGTGGCGCGTCAATATCGGGTGCGCAGTCGACCGAGGGATCCGTCACCTGAGGGATCCCTCAGGGGGGTGGGGGCGTGGCTTCGGCGCTGCGCTGCTCGTCGCTGCGCTGCTCGTCGCTGAGCTGCTCGGAGCCGTAGCGCACGAGACGAACGCGCGCGGCCTCGGGCAGGTCGACAAACTCGACCGCGACACAATTCACGTCGCCCACGCCGGCCACCCGAACCACCCGACCGCGCAAGCGCCACGGCCCGCTGGCCAGCGGCAGGCTGAGCAGAATCGTCACCGGCTCGCCAAGCGACGCGCTCTTCTTGGTGACGAAGGCGACCCCGCCGACGCTGACGTCGATGACCCGCTCGGGCCAGGTCCAGCTCTTCTCAAAGCGGCACAAGCACCGCACGTTGCCGGCGACGCGCGGCCACGTGCGCTGCTCGGTGCGATACACCCGCAGCAACTCGACCGTGATCCGTCGCTGGGTGCGATCGGTCACCAGCCCCGACATGCGACGCTGCGGACACCGCAACACCAGCCGCGATCCCACCTGGATCGCCGGCGCGGGCTCGAGAAGCTCAACACCCAGGCGTTTCTCCTCATCGAGGACGAGCCGACCGGGGACGCGATTGGGACAGCGCGCGCGGGCATCGATGACATCAATCAGCGGCGCAGAGGGCGCCGGCTGGTCGAGCTGCGGCGGCATTCGGCCAGCCGTCATGGCGCCTCCCTCGCGACTGAGTAAAAGTCAGAGTCGGTCATTTGTGCGGCCGACTTGAAGAATTTCCCAGGGAAGGTCAAAAAAGAACAATGCAAAAGCACTCGACCGAACCGAACTCCGCGACCGCACCCACCGACGATCTCGACGCGACCCAGCGTCAATCTGTCGAAGCTGCTGTCTTTCGTCGCCTCGTCGATCATCTTCGGGCCGAATCTGACGTCCAGAACATCGACTTGATGAACCTGGCCGCGTTTTGTCGCAACTGCCTGTCGGACTGGTACGCGACCGCCGCGAGCGAGGAGGGCGTCACGCTGTCTAAAGACGCCGCCCGCGAGATCGTCTATGGCGAGCCCTATGCCGACTTCAAGGCCCGCCAGCCCGCCGCGACGCCCGAACAACTCGCCGCGATGAAGGCGCGCAAACGCCATTGAGCGCGGTTCGGCTTGCACGGCTCGCGCGCTGGTTGGGGCCTTGGGCCAGCGAGGACCGCTCGCCCGGCGGCATCACGCGCACCCAAGAGGTCATCGAGGGCCTGACCGGGCCAATCAGGCAGTGGATCTATCAGCCCAAGCGGCCCACCGGTGCAGTGCTGCTCGTGCCGGGTCTGCATTTCGCCGGGCCTGCTGATCCGCGGATGGATCGCTTCGCGCGCGTGCTCGCCAAGGCCGGCTATTGGGTGTGCGCGCCGTTCTTGCCCACCTTCATCGACATGCGCTTGCAGCCGCAGCTGATCGACGACGCGTTCGCCATCTTCGACGCCCTCGTCGCCCGCACAGATCGACCGGCCGGCAAGCCCGGCGTCTTCAGCATCTCCTTCGGATCGCTGCCCGCGTTACGGATCGCCGCCGGTCGCCCCGCTGACATCGGCTCGGCGATCCTCTTTGGGGGCTACGCCGACTGGAGGACCGCGCTGCGGTTCTCGATTACGGGCGGCGATGACGTGCCGCACGATCCACTCAACCGTCCGATTGTATTCATCAACCTGGTCGAGCACCTGCCCGATGCGCCCCGCAACCCCAGCGCCCTGCTGGCTGCCTGGCGCCGGTATCTCAAGGCCACTTGGGGCAAGCCCGAGATGAAGCTCGATGGCGCATGGCAGGCCGTCGCGCGCAACATCGCAGACGGCCTGCCCGCGGCGTTGAGGGGCCTGTTTCGCCTCGGCTGCGGCCTGGCGCCGGGGGCCCTCGACGTGGCTGAAGCGGCGCTCACCCGCAGCGGCGCCGAGCGCGATTGGCTCGATCCCCGGCCCTATATGGCCAACATTCGCTGCCCGGTCGTCATCGTGCATGGCGCCGACGACGACGTGATCCCCTACACCCAGGCGCAGGTGCTGCACGACGCCCTGCCCGCCGCCAGCCGCGCGGGCATCTTCGTCAGCGGGCTGTACGGACACACGGGCAAGGCGCGCGGCGGGGCGGCCGTGCGGGAGTTCACCACCATGCTGGGCATGCTCAAGGCTTTGGCGACCCTCGATCGCCCATGAGCGGCAGCAGCGGCGCGTAGTCATCGGTCCAAACGAGAGGCGTGCCGGTCTTCGGCGCCCCATTGGTTAGGCCTTGTTGCACCGCGGTCAGCAACTCCGCGCTGCGCGCCAGCACCATCCAATCGCTGCGGTATCGCCCGAACGGGCTCTTCGCGTGCGCCCGCCGCCACCGCCACGCCAGCCCATGCTCTCCGGCCAACCCCCGCGCCACGCGGCTCAGATCGGCGTGGCGGTTGGAGACGTTGACCGCCAACACCCCATCCGGCGTCAGGCGCGACAGGTACAGCGCGAAGGCCTCAACGGTCAGCAAGTGGGTGGGGATCGCGTCGCCTGAGAAGGCATCGAGCACCAGCACATCGTACGTCTGCGGCCGCTGCGCGATGGCTTGGCGTCCGTCGCCGAGCACGATCTGCACGTCGGCCGCGCTGTCGCGCAGGTAGGTAAACTGACGCTCGGCGACGGTGATAACGTCGGGGTTGATCTCGAAGAACCACATCCGATCGCCCGCCCGCCCATACGCGGCGAGCGTGCCCACGCCCAAGCCGACGACGCCGATTCGCCGATCGATACCGGGCGCGCTCAGCTGCTGCCCAATGCCGGTGCTCGGGCCAAAATAGGCCGTGGGCTGCAGCGATCGGGGCGGCTCGACGAACTGATAGCCGTGGCTGATGCGCCCATCGAGCAGGTTGCGAATGCGGCTGCCCTTGTTGGTCGTGTAGGTCTTGACCTGGAGCACCCCGAAGAAGCTGCGGTACAGCGTCGCGTCGCCGCGGTTGCGCGCCCAGGCGTGGTGCCCAAGGCCGCCGAGAAGCGCGAGGCTCAGCAGCCAGGTGCCCAATCGTTTCGCGTCGTTGCTCGCGAAGGTGCTGACCTCAGGCGTCATCGGCTTCGGCGTCGCAGCGAACAGGCCCCAGGCGCCCAGGAGCGCCAAATGCAGCTCAAGATGCATCGTGAAGATGAGCGGCGCGATGACACCCACGAACACGCCGCCCAGCGCGCCGCCCACCGCCATCCACAAATAGAAGCCCGTCAGGCGCTCGTCGGCGGGGCGGCTGCGCACCAGCTCGCCATGGCACAGGGTGCAGCACACGAAGATCGCCGCGCACCAGCCCAGAAGCTGCGTCAGCCAGCCCGCGCGATAGCCCACGTGCAGCAAGGCGACGACGCCAATGAGGGCGAGCACAAACAGCGGCCCGAACAGGCGTCGACTGCTCAGGCGCGCGCTGCCGAAGGCGATCACGAACGACAGCAAGTACGCCGTCAGCGGCAGCACCCAGAGCAGCGGGGTGACGCTCAGGTCTTGGCAGAGCACCTCGGTCATCGCCATGAGCAGGGCCGATCCGCAGGCTGACCAGCCGATCCAACGCCCGATGGCAGGCTTGGCGGCGCTGGGCTCGGGCCGCGGTGCCCGAATCGAGGTCCGCGCGACGCCCGCCAGACACAGCGCATACAGCCCAAACGCCCCCGACCAGGCCC
>JBNMOZ010000520.1:0-4796 GCA_051276005.1 Bradymonadia bacterium
CGGCGAACGTACGCAGCCTCGACCCGATCCACGCGCGCCTGCGTCGAGACGGCGACGCGCTGATCGTCGATGGCGCGGGCGGGGCGAGGCGCATCGACGCGCGAACCCGCATCGAGCTGTGCGTTGGCTGCGCCCTGCAGCTGCGCCCGGTGCCCGCTGGCTGGTGCGCGCGACTGACCGTGCGGGGGCTCGAGGGGCGCGCGGTCTGGCTGGTTGAACGCTACGGACTCGCCGATGGATCCGAATTGGTCGCAGACGGCCGATGGTGGCGCTGCGCCAATCGCATCCTGTTGCGCGGCGACCGGGTCGGCGAGGAGGCGGTCTGTTGAGTTGGTGGCGGCGCGTGCTCGGCTGGGGCGACGGATCAAGCGGTGGGGCGTCCAAAGACGTTCGGCCCGATCCTGCGCCGCGGCTGGACCCTTGGACGGCGCGCATCGCGGCGCTTGAGGTAGAGGCGGTCTCGCGGTTCATCGCCGATCTGCAGCATGAGCCCGCCGTGGTGCGCCGCGACATCTTGAGGCAGGTGCGCCTGCGTCTGGGCGATCATCTGCCGGTGATCTTGGCGCTGGCGCGCGCGCAGCCGGCCGACGCTGAGGCGATCTGGACAACGCTGTTGGTCCACCCCGCGCACGCCGCCGAAGCCTGCGACGCGCTGGCCGATTTGGCGACCCAAGTCGGGGTGCGCCAGACGTGGCTCGAGCGCGCGGCCGCGGCTGCACCAGGCGATATCGCGCGCCTTCGGCGGTGCTTGGCTGCCGCGCCCGGCGCCCCATCGCCCGCGATGCCCCAGGGGCTTTGGCGACCCCTCGCGGAGCGTTTGCCGGCTCAATTCGTTGCGCGAGCGCCCATCGCCCACGGCCCGAGCGGGTCGGTGATTCGGGTGGTCGCGGTTGGGCCCTGGGCGGCGAAGGGCCTGCGCACCGACCTGCACGCGCATGCCGGGCTTGCGCGGCTCTTCGACGAGATGCGGCATGTGCAAGCGCTCGATCTCAAGGGCGTTGTGTCCCTGACGTATGTGGGCGCTGAGCAGGGGTGTTGGGTGCGCACGCTGGGCGTCGCGACCCTGGCCGATCGGCCCGAACTCGACCTGACGGCTGTCGCGCAGGCGGTGCAAACACTGCACGCGGCGGGCTTGACCCACGGCAACATCTGCCCGCAGAACGTCATCGTCGACGCCGACGGCCAGGCGCGACTGACCGACGTCGGCGTCGCCCGGTTGCGGGGCGTGCTCCCCAGCGTCGAGGCAGACCTGGCGGCCTTGACCCGCTTGATGGAGGCGCGGTGAGCGATCCGATCCAGCCGCTCATCCAAGCCGGCGTAGATGCCCTGCGCGGCGCGGCGGGCGCCCGGATCGCGATCGTCGCGACCAGCTATGACACCGACTTCGAGCCGATCGCTGACCAGGTGCAGCAGAAGCTCGACGAGTTGGTGGGGCTGTTCGACGGCACCGCGATCGACTGGACGCTCTGGATCGTCGACGACCGGCCCGCCGCGACGGGCTTTGGGGCGGCCGTGCAGGTGGTCGAGCACCCGCGGCTGCGATGCGTGCCCATTCGCAGCCGAGGCCCGGCGCCCGGCGGATTCAAAGGGCGCGCGGTGCTCGACGGCATGCAGGCGGCCCTCGACGCGGATCCCGCAACGGCGGCCCTGGTCTACGTCAACCTCAACCTCAAGGTCGACGCGCGCCAGATGGGCGTCGGCCTGCGCCGGGTGCTCGACGATGATGTCGACGTGGCCATCGGCAGCCGGGCCCCGGGCGACGGCGGGGTGGTCATCGGCGCCGGAGACTTGGGGCGCATCAAGAGCCGCATCTTCGCCGGCATCGCGCGCGCTGCGCTGCCGCCCCTGGACGGGTACGGCGACACGAACGCACCGATGAAGCTGTTCAACGCGGCCGCGGCGATGCATCTGCTGCGGGTCGCCCGACTCGACCATGTGACGCTCGACGTGGAGTGGTTGACCGCGATGCATGCGGGTGGCTGGCGGGTGGTGCGGTTCCCCATCGGGTGGCGTCAGCGGCCCGGCAGCAGCCCGCCCTGGCATCTGATCGCCTTGAGCCTGCGCGACATCGCGCGCGTGCGCTGGTGGTGGAAGAAGGGACGATACGCGCGGTGATCATCGCCTGGGGCTGGCGGCTCACTGGGGCTGGCGGCACTGCGGCTGACGACTACTGCGGCTGGCGGCACTGCGGCTGGCGGCACTGCGGCCGACGACTACTGGGGTGGGCTCGCCGCGTCAGCCCAGGCGCGCAGCCGCATGGCGTCGTCCAAACCTTCGGGTCGCCAGGTGCGTTCGGCCGCCGCCCGGCCCGTGAGGGCGCGATACAAGACCGCCGCTGCCACATAGCTGCCTGACAGGCTCGGGTGGCTGCCGTCATTGACGTAGAGCCCACCGAACGCGGCTGGATCGGCCTCCAAAGCCAGGCCAAAAGCCGGACCAACCGGCGCGATCAGCGCGTCATCCAGCGCGGTCGACAGCGCCAGATAGCCCCGACCCAAGTGCTGCTGCATCGTCTCGAAATCGGGGAAGCGATCGGCGTTGCCCGCGTCGCCATCACGGCGCCCCCAGGTCAGCATCAAGAGCGTGCGCGCGCTCGTCGATGTCGCCAGCGCGTGCAGGCGCTCGCCGCCCTCGATCATCTCGACATGGGCCGGATGCGTCGGCGGGAAGCCAGGAATCTGACTCTGCTCTTGCAGCACGACGGCCGTCCACGTCGCGCCGGGGGCCGCCAAATGACCATGCAGTGTCGATCCTGGCGTCTGCGCATCAGCCGCGTGCTGGGGCAACCGATATCCCCCGCGACTGACCCGCACGACCTCGGCTGAACCGACGCGCGGATCATCGAGGAGCAGCCCCTCAAGCAGCGCTTCGAGACGATTGCTCGCCACATAGCTGTTGCCGATCAGCAGGACGCGCCATGCCTCTGGCGGCGGTTCGGCGTCGGGCTGGCTGGCGTCGGGCTGGCTGGCGTCGGGCTGGTTGGCGTCGGGCTGGGCATCGAGTCGAAAGGTGTCAGCCGCGGCGTCCGAAACCACACCATCGACAGCCACAGCTTCGATGGCGCCGGCATCTGGCGTCCGCGCGTCGGCGGATGCATCCAAACCGCCGGTGTCAGTCGCCTGAATCGGGGTGTCGCTCGTCCCCGAATTGCAGGCGAGGCATGTGAGAAGAAGAAGAGTACATTCGATGAGTCGCACGTGGTCCGCCCTGCCCATCCGCTGCCCGCACTGCGGCCGAGAACGCCGCCACCTTCGCCGCATCCAACACCCCAGCCGTGCGCAGCTTGGAGCACACGTCCACCCCGAACGGACGCACGGCCCGGATCGCATCCCCGATGTTCTCTGGGCTCAGCCCGCCGGCCAGCCAGACGGGCCCGTCGACCGCGTCGACGATCCGGCGGCTGACATGCCAGTCGTGGGTGTCGCCGGTGCCGCCGTAGGTGGGCTTCGAAGCGCCGGGCTGGCCCGAGTCGAGCACCAAGCCGTGCACATGGGCCGCGATGCGCACAGCCGCGTCGATGGCCGCAGCGCCGTCGACATGCACCACGCTCACGACCCGCAGGGCAGGCAGCGCTGCCCGGACTGCGTCGGCCACCTCCGGCTCGACGCCGCAGACCAGCTGGATCGTCTGGGTCGCCGAGGCCCGCGCCGTCTCGATTATCGTGGCCGCATCGGTGGCGATGGTCAGCGTCCAACTCGACACCCCCGCCGGCGCCCCTGCCGTGATCGCGCGCACCGTGGGCGCGTCGATTTGACCGGGTCCGTTGGGCATCGGCCCCACCAGGCCGATCGCGTCGACGCCATAGCTGACCGCCAGGTAGGCCTCGGCCATATCGCGAATACAGCAGATCTTCATACGGGTGCGCATCATCCGACCACCGCCTTCACATCCCAGAGGGTCTCGATGTCGTGGTCGGGCAACTCGGTGGCCAACACGCCCGCAGGGAAGGGGCCCCAATGTGCGGCGCCGGTCTGCACACCCGCCAGCCGGCCGGCCCGCAGATCGTAGGGGCTGTCGCCAACGAACAGCGTGCCCGCGACGTCGGCGCCCAATCGCGTCAGCGCCGTGTGCACCGGCTCGGGATCGGGCTTGTGCTGCTGCACGTCGTCGGCGCCGATGAGCACACCGAAGTGATGCGTCAGACCACAGACCGCGAGCCCACGCGCAGCGATCGCGTGTGGCTTGCTGGTGACGATGGCCAGGTTGACGCCGCGCGCCGTCAGCGCCTCGAAGAGATCGTTCGCGCGCGGGAAGGCGCGCACCCGGGCGTCGTGGATCGCGCGGTTGTGTTCGATGTAGGTGGCCTCTAGTGCGTCGATGAGCGCGGGCGTCGGAGCCGGGCCCCCCTGAGCGCGATGCGCATCGTTGGCATGCCCGGTCAGCTGCTCAGCGAGCCGCATGCCGACCCCACGGGTGAGCACCGCGAGCGGCGGCGTCCATTGCAGGTGCGTGTCCAGCGAAAGCCGCAACGAATCCGTTATCATGCTAATCGTGTCGAGGACGGTCCCGTCCAAATCGAAAAGCACCGTGTGAAATCGCGGAGTTAGCATGAGCTCCTGCCATGGCAGACACTTCAACCTACGGTACCCGACATGGTGCCTGCGCGAAAGTGGCTGGCCATAAACTTCATATCTCTTCACGGAGACTGGCCTTCGCCCGGCTTGACAGTTTATGCGCGCCACGCGAGCATCCCCGCCTTTGCAGATCCCCCCAAGGAGCCGTCATGGCCGATCGATTTCTGTCTGGCGTCCAGCCCTCGGGCGAGTTGCACCTGGGCAATTACTTCGGCGCGATGC
>JBNMOZ010000521.1:0-4793 GCA_051276005.1 Bradymonadia bacterium
AAAGATCGGCCGGCTGATCGGCGGCCAGCTGAGCGCCCACACCCCGGTGAGCACCCAGACCCAATTCTTGGGCCCACGCGCTGCCGCATAGAGCGCCGCGATCTCGACCCCGATCGCCAATCGACCCACCCAGGGGTCGACGCCCAAGGGCACCGAATCGATGCGCACCGGGCCAAAGCGCACCCAGGCCCAGCTCAGCAGAAACCAGCCGCCCACCGCCAGGCTCAGCGCGGCCAGGGCGCGCGGCAAGCCCTCTGCGCGCCGCGTCGCCAGCACCAGGCCGAGCAGATAGGCCGCCAGGCCAACGCCGGCAAAGCTGGCGCCCACGACTGGCCCCAGAAATCCATGCAGCACCGGGCCGGCGATAAAGCAGGTCAACGCCAGGGTCTTCAAGGTCGCGGGGTGGGGCATGCCGGTGAGCATAGCGCAGGGCAGCGCGGTTCTGGGGGCGCACGGTTCTGGGACAGCACGCAACTCAGACTCCACGCAACTGAGACTGGGGCCGGACAGGGCTCAGCGCGTGACGCGACCGACCTTAGCCTGGGACGCGGGCCGCGGCTGCGGTATGACGGGCGTCATGATGCTGCGCGCCAGTCTGTTGTTTGCCTTGTTCCTCGTCGGTTGCCCCTCGACCACGACCCCTTCGCCCAGCGCGGGCAGCCAGCAGGTGCGTGATCCAGATTGGTGGATCGGCGCCTGGGAGGTCGACGTAGACCGCCTGATGCTCGACGCCGATCGCGACGGACTCAGCCCCGAGGCCAAGCGCATCGCCGAGGCCTTGGCGCGGCGGGTTGCGCCGCAATATCGCTACGAGTTGGCGCGCGACGGCATGCGCCGCAAGACCCCCCGCGCAGACGACATCGTCGCCGTCACCGTGCGGGTGCTCAACCCTGATGTGGTGCAGATTGACGCCGGCAGCGCGGGTCGGTTGCGCATGCGTCGCAAGGCGGGTGGCGTGCAGTTGACCGACGGCGAAGCCACCTTTCCGGTACGCCGTCCGGCCTTACGCTGATACCATCCCGGCTCGATCAGTCAGACGAGGTGGGGATGCGGCAATTGGTGGCACAAGTGTGCCTGCTTGGAGGGGCGCTCATCGTGCCCATGGCCGCACAGGCCAACCCGTTTTCATCGGCGCGGTATCGCGGCTTGATGGGCACATCCGTCGACGTGAGCGGCTGGGCGACCTATTGGAACCCGGCGGCTCTGCCCCAGCTTGACGGCGTACGCCTGTCGCTGCACGCCGGTGGCGTCATGCGCCAAGCCGATTACGATCGCTATAAGGAAGAGAACGGCGAGACCGATCAGACGGCGCCGTTCAACGTAGGCGTCGGCCAGACCCGCGCCCGCGGCGTGGTGCCCAGCATGTCGGCGGGCTACGGCTTCGATCTCAACGACGACATCGCGTTGGGGTTTGGCGCTGCGTTCTACATCGCGCGGGCCGGCCTCGCCGATTGGACGCGCACGCCGGGCGCCTCTGCCGACCAGCCCGGCGCCTCCGACGGCCCGGCGCGCTGGGCGACGATCAGCACCGAGATGCTCATCCTCAGCCCCGCGATGGCCTTCGGCATCATGCACAAGCCCTCGGGCCTGAGCATCGGCGGCGGCCCGGTCTACAACATCGTCAGCCTCAACCTGACCAAGGCCCGCAACCTCGACAGCAAGACGACCACGCTGCGCGACGAAGACGGCCGCCTTGTCGAGGGCCGCATCTTGCTCGAAGGCGCCGAGGCCCAGACGCTCACTTGGGTGGCCGGGCTGCGCTGGGACATCGATGAGTCCCTCGCCTTCGCCTTCACCTGGCATCAGGGCGCCACCCATAACGTCGAGGGCCGGTCGTTCATCCAGTTCGGCACCGCCGAGGAGACCTCGGCCCGCGCGGGCTTCCCGCTGCAGGTCGCCGATCAGCTGCGCCTTGGCGCGAGCATGCAGGCCACCGACTGGCTGCGCGTGCGCAGCGAGATCGAGTGGGCCAACTGGTCGCGCATGGACAGCCAGGACGCCATCAACATCAGCGATCCCGAGCGCCCGGTCCTCATGGCGATCGAGCGCAACTTCGACGACACCCTCGCGGGGCGCATCCGCGGCGACTTCATGGTCAGCGAGATCGTCGACCTGCACGCGGGCTTCGAATACGAGACCGGCGCGACCCCGACGAACACCCACGAGCCGGGGCTGGCCGAGTCCGACAGCTGGCAGATCGGCGTGGGCGCGAGCGTCGAGCTGAGCGATTCGCTGATGCTGACGACGTCGTTCATCTGGCATCAGTTCGCCGACGTCGAGGTGCTCGACAGCATCCAGCAGCCGTCGATGAACGGCTTCTACACCGATCAGCGCCAGTACCTGACCGTAGACTTGGAGATCAAGATATGACGGCGCGCCGCTCGATTTGCATGGCCGGGCTGCTCGGTGTCTCCCTCGCCGCGTGCGGCGACAGCCTGCCGCGCACCGACTACGACAACTTCCGCAGTCGATCCGAGTCGGAGCGCGTCGCCGCTGAGATCATCGAAGGCGACAGCCAGCTGCAAGATCTGTCGGGTCGCTGGATCATGCACGCCGACCTCGTCGGTGGCATTCGGCTGGGCCTGGTCACCGACTTTCAGGTGACCGGCACCGTCGCCGAGGGCGAGGTGCCCCGCACTTACACCCTGCAGGTCTGGCTGCACGATCAGGACGTGCCGGTGAAGCCTTGCATGGCCGACGGCGAGTGCGGCGCCGGGCAGACCTGTGGGCGCTTCAACGTCTGCGAGAGCGCGCCGCTGCTCATCACCACCACCGAGGTGGCCGATGACGGCACGTTCCAAATCGCGCTGCCGCTCAACCTGCCGGCCTCGGTGGTCAACACGGCCGATCCGGTCATCGCCGACGTGGTCCTCAACGCGAGCACCACCGACGGCGACGCGTACTGCGGCTTCGCGACGGGCAACGTGACCAGCCCGCTGACCTTCGTGCTCGACGGCAGCACGTTCGGCGCGACGCGCTACGAGCCCGCCCAGCTGCTCTGCCAGATCTCGGCGACCGACGACGCGCCGGCGCGCCCTTGCGAGACCGCCGAAGAGCTGGCCATCGGCGACAACTACGATCATGTCTATCGGCTGCGCTCGAACAAATGCCCCGAGGGCACTATCGATGGACCCGACGGCGGCATGCCCGACATGGGCGTCGCGCCCGACGGCGGCCTACAGCGGCCCGAGTCGCCCGACCTGACCGCCGTCAACAGCGAGCCCCGCGACTTGACCGGCACCTACATCCTGACGGCCCGGGTCAACGGCGCCATCCCTTTGCAGCTGTGGGTCTCGCTGATCCACAGCCAGGGCGAGGCGGCGGGCTCCTTGGACGGCGCCCTGCGCTCGGTGATGGACATGCCGGGCGACGACGCCCTCGAGACCTTCAGCACGACGGTCGACGCCGAGGGTCGATTTGAGATTTGGCTGCCCGAGCTGGTTGTCGCCACCGACCTGGCCACTGTCGAGGCCAACCTGCTGCTGGGCGGAGCCACCGTAGAGATGGGGTTCTGCGGCCGCGCGACGGGCGAAGTCATCGCCCCGCCATTGGGCGCCTTGAACGAGCGCACGACCTTCTTCGCGACGCCCTGGCAGCCCGGCACCGACGTGCCCGAAGACGCCCCGTCCGCGTGCCCGTGAGCGCCCCCGCGCCCGTCAGCGCAGGCGCGAGCGCGCGTGGCCAAGCCGCCTGAGTGTTCTATCTGCTCACCATGCTGGCGGTGATCCCGTCGCCGGTCCTCATGTTCATCAACGGCGAGGCCTGGGCCGTGTTCATCGGTCTGATGGGCACCCGCAACTGGGTCCTGCTGGCCCTCGCCATCGCGGCCGGGCAGACCATCGGGTTCTCGCTGCTGTACTTCCTCGGCGAGCGCTGGGTGAGTCGCTGGGCCCGACTGCAGGCCGCGATCGATCGCTTCGATCGTGAGAAGCTGCGGCGCAACGCGCCCTTGGCGCTGAGCGTGGGCAGCCTGATCGGGTTGCCGCCCCATAACGTCATGTCCGTGCTGTGTCCGGTGGTGGGGGTGCGCTATCGGCTGCTCCTCATCACGACGTTCTGCGGGCGCAGCATCCGATACCTGATTCTGGCCGGCATACCGGCCTATTTTTCTCAATATATCGACCTGAGTTGGATGCCTGAATGGTTACGTGCCCTCGCCTAGCGGCTTGCCTCATATTGCTGCTGGTCGGCACCGTGGCGACCACCGCGAATGCCCAACTCGGCAGTGATCCTGTCGAGCCCGATCCGCGCCGCGCGGTGTTGCCTCTGGGCATCGGCGGCGCGCTCGCGGTGCCTGGAAGCCTGCGCCTTGTGGGGGTGCTCGAGCCCGGTGTCGGCGTGCTCTCCGACGATCCGCAGGTGGCGGATCAGGTGCCCGATGAGTCCGTCTTACACGCGCGATTACGTATTCGACCGGCGCTGATCCTGGCTTCGCGGGGGTTCTTCAAGATCTGGCGGGCGGCCGTCGACGCCGAGCTGCACTTCGCGGCCGGCGAGGCGGTCTATGGGCAGGGCCTCGACCCGGTCGTTCAGGCCCGCCAGGCCGCGCCTGAGTTTCGGCTGACGCAGGCGTACTTGCTGGCCCAGGGCGAAAACCTGGCGGTGCGGGTGGGTCTGGTGCGCAGTCACTTCGGCATGGGCATCTTGGCCAACGGCGGCGAAGACGCGCCCGTCGGGCTGACGCGGGAGAGCCCCTTTGGCTATGCGCGCCAGGGCGATCGCGTCATGCGCGTGTCGGTCGTCGGCATGCCGCAGGGCCTGGTCGTCGTGCCCGGCAAGCCCACGCGCGCGCC
>JBNMOZ010000522.1:0-4770 GCA_051276005.1 Bradymonadia bacterium
CTCGCCGCTCCTCTTATGCCAGTAGCCCTTTGCCAGTAGCCCTTTGCCAGTAGCCCTTTGCCAGTAGCCCTTTGCCAGTAGCCCTTTGCCAGTAGCCCTTTGACGGTGGCCCTTTGACGGTGGCCCGCCTGCCGGTCGCCTTTGCCCCCTGACGCTACATCAGCGGTGAGAGCAGGCGCGCCAGCCGATATCCGATGCGCTGCAGGCGCCCCTGCTTGTCGATGATGTCTTGCGTGATATGCGCTGAGCGTTCCAGATCGGCCTCGAAGCGCTGCGCCATCGACGTCGCCAATCGGTCATCGATCATCAGCACGCTCATCTCGAAGTTCAGCCGCATGCTGCGCACGTCGAGGTTGGCCGATCCCACCAGGCACGTCGCGTCGTCGATCAGCAGCGTCTTGGCGTGCAGCATCGACGGCGCATACTCGTAGATCTTGGCCCCGGCGAGGACGAGCGGTGCGAAGGTCGCGCGGGTCGCCCAGCCCACAAGGGGCACGTCCATGCGGGCGCGGGTGGGCACGATGATGCGCACGTCGACGCCCCGCAGCGCGGCCGCGCTGATCGCCTGCAGCGTGAGGCCGTCGGGCACGAAGTATGGGCTGGTCAGCCAAAGGCGCTTGCGGGCGCAGCTGATCAGGGCGAAGAAGCCAAAGAGGTGGGCGTTGATGCGCTGGTCGGGGCCGCTCTGTATGACCGCCGCGCAGCACCCGTCGGGCATGGACGCGGGGTAGGGGTGGCGCTCGAGGATCTCGTCGGTCGCGTAGGCCCAGTCTTCGATGAAGACATGGCCCAGCTCTTCGAGGAGCGGGCCCTCGATCGAGATCAGCGCGTCGTGAAACAGCTCGTTGGCTTTGCGGCGCCCGGCGTACTCGTCGCCCACGTTCATGCCGCCGGTGAACGCCTTGATGCCGTCGATGATGACCAGCTTGCGATGGTTGCGCAGATGCACAGACCAGCGTCGGCGCAGCGGGTTGAGGGGCAGAAAGGCCGAGGCCTTGCCGCCCGCTGCGATCAGCGCCTTGAGGCGCCTCTTGTCGAGGTTGGACGATCCGAGCGCGTCGTAGAGCAGGTGCACGACCACGCCGGCGCGGGCCCGGTCGGTGAGCAGATCGAGGAATCGTCCGCCCGTCTCGTCGTTCTGGATGATGTAGTACTCGGCCCGAATCGCGACCTGTGCGCCGGCGATCGCGGCCTCGAGCTGCTCGAACGCCGGGGCCCCGCTGCCCAACCAGTCGACTCGATTGCCCCGCGCCGGGGGCAGGCCCGTCAGCCGCTCGCACAGCCGAAACAGCCCGTCGGGATCATCGGGCGCGCCGAGGGAACTGCCGGGGAAAGGTAGCATGTGCTTACGCCGGAGTCGGGCGCGGGTGCGGGGCAGGTAGGGGCTTGCGACGGCGAAGTAGATGATCGCGCCCACCCAGGGCAACGCGAAGATGGCGAACAGCCAACCATAGGTTGCCCCGACGCCATGCGGTCGACTCAGCGCGCGCAAGGCGGCTGCGATCGAGAGCAGAATCGCGAGTATTGCAGCGATCAGTTTGGAGGCCTCCCGCTCACGCTCAGGGCTCGATGGCCTGCAGTACCATGCCCAGCGTCGACCAGTCGACCTCGCGCCCGCTCAACAGCGCCTCAACGGTGCGCACGGCGTTGACTGTGCGCTCCGAGCTGCCTGCTTGGCCATGCACGGCATCATCGGCCGCCAGTGCGTCCATGCGCGCGGCTGACACGGGCAGGGCAAAGACCGTCGCCGTATGCGGTGAGAGCGTCGCGCCGAGCTGGCGTTGGCCGACGGGACGCAGGGCGCTGGGATCGATCTTGAAGCCCATCTCCTCGTCGACCTCTTCGGCCGCGACGGCCCGCATGGGCTCGCCTGGCTCGAAGCTCGATCCGCCCGGCAGCTCGTACACAAACCCGTCTGGCGTGCGCGCCGGGCTGCGAAACTCCCGCACCAGCGCGACCCGGGTCTCGCCGCGTGAGGCGGCCTGGGCGTCATAGATTACGACCGCCGCGACGTCGGGGCGTCCGATGAGCAACTCGTTAGACTTGTTGCGATCCTCAGCGGCGACGTACACGTCGACGGCCAGCGCCCAGAAGATCAGCCAGCGCTTGTCGGGGCCGACGCGATGCACCCATCGGATGTCGGCCGAGTCGAGCCGATTGCCCGCGCCGACCTGGGCGGCGTACCACCCCTGGAACACGTCGCTGCGCCAAACATCCAGCGGCACCCCACGCTCGCCCCCGCGCCTCAGCGCGCCGGCTCCGATGCGCTCGACGGCGGCCGCGAGGGTCTCTCGCAGGGTGTGTAGGACGGGCGCGGCCCAGCGTTGGGCCCACGACGCCAGGTAGCGCATCTTGGGCGCGTCGGTGGGGTAGCCGAGCACGACCCGCCCGGTGTTCTCCAGGCGACCCCATTCGATGTTGGTGGTGAAGGCCGGCATGACCTTCAGATCGCGGGGGACCCAGAAGGCGATGACGTCGCTGAAGGCGATCGCGTCGGCCTCCCACTCGACCTGCGCGTCATAGCTGGGCATCGCGCGGCCCAACGCGGGCATGGGCACGAAGACCACCCCGTCGTAGCCCAGGGCGGCCAGCTCAGCGAGGGCCGCGGGGCGCCAGTCGGGGTGATCGGGGCTGCGCGGCGAGGGGCCGGCCAAGAAGAGCGCGCGCTCGAAAGCGGCGGGGAAGGGCTGGTGGGCGTAGATGACCTGCATGGGGGCCTCGCAACTGGTTTGATGCACTATGCATCTTACTATGTTTGCGACCTACAATCCGAGCAGCTTCGCCTTGGCGGCCGAGAACTCATCGTCGGTGAGCGTGCCATTCGCGTGCAACGCGACGAGCCGCTCGAGCTTGTCGAGGGTGTTGTCGGTCTGGGAATCCGGCGTGGAGTCCGTCTTGGTGGCTTTGGCCTTCGCTTCGGTGCGCAGCCGCGTGGCGACCGCCTTGCCTTCGCCATACGCCGCGTCGAACTCGGCCTTGGCCGTCTTCATGTCGAGGTCTTCGAAGGTGCCGTTGTTGCGGAAGTGGTGCGCGACGACGGTGCCCAGCGCGTAGGTCGATGCGCCCGACATGATGGCCATGGCGCCGCCACCGATGAGGGATCCAATGCCCGGGATGAGCTTGAACGCGTTCGCCGCGACGCGCGCCGCGATGTTGGTGGTGAGGATGGAGAGCCAGGCCCGCCCGCGGGTCTCATCGAAGTCGACGTGATAGAGCGCCGCGAGCTTCTTGAGCATGTTGAGCTGGATGCCGGCGACCAGCGCGATGTCGACCACCGGCAGCGGGACGGCGCCGGCGCCCGTCGCCCAGAGCACGTGGCCGTGCACGATGGCGATGTGCGCCTCGGTCTCAGGCATGACAGGCAGATCGCGCGGATTCTCTTGGGGGCTGGGCTGGCTCATGGGACCTCGGTGCAGTGTGTGGCCCGATCGCCGGGCCGGGTCAACATGGGCACCGATGCCGAGGCCGCAAGGGCTACCGACGTGTGCGGCGGCGTTGCAGCGCCGCAGGGGCGAGCAGCAGCAGCGCCCAGAGCGGACTGTTCGGCGTCGAGCCGGGGACGGTAGAGCAGTCATCGCCGCCGCCGCCATCGCCGCGCGTGGTGCCCGTGTCGGGCGTGGTGCCCGTGCCGGCATCAACCACAGTCGCGTCGACCTGAGCGTCTTGCTCGGGCATCTCACCGCCCATGCCGCCTTCGCCGCCTTCGCCGCCCATGCCGCCTTCGCCACCTTCGCCACCCATGCCGCCGACGCCCATGACCGGGGGCTCCCAGTCAGCGACGCACTGCGCGGTGTTGTCGATGAGCACGCACTGCTGGTTGGGCGGGCAGAGCACGCCAGAGCAGGGATCAGCCGCGCAGGCGTTGTCGACGCAGGCCTCGCCGGCCGGGCAGTCATCGTCGTTACACGCGATGGCGACGCACTCGTCGCTGACGCAGACCTGAGCGTCGCCGCAGACGACGCCGCCGCAGCGGACGTCTTCGCACTGGCCGTCGATGCAGGCTTGGCCGAACGGGCAGCTGATGCCCGCGCACGAGAAGACGCACTCGCCGCCGCGGCAGAAGCTGTCGCCGCCGCATTGCACGTCATCGCAGGGGCCGCCGTCGTTCTCCATGCAGGCGCCATCGATGCAGACCTCGTCTTCGCCGCAGCCCGGCGTGCAGTCGCTCTCGCAGACGCCAGTGGCCTCGTTGCACGACTCGCCCCGGCGACAATCGACGCCCGCGCAGAAGCTCACGCAGCTGCCGTTGGTGCACAGCTGCCCGTCGGGGCACTGGCCGCCGTCACAAGGGCCAGCGCATTCGCCGAACGTACAGACCAAGCCGCCGCCGCAGACGTCGCCGCCCTCGTCGGTTGCGCCGTCGCAGTCGTTGTCGATGCCGTCACAGGCCTCGACCGGGTCGGGGCCGCAGGTGCCACAGACGTTGAGGGTGGCCTCATCGATGCTGCCGTCACAGTCGTTGTCGAAGAGGTCGCACAGCTCTTCAGCGGGCGAGATCTCGGCGCGACAGACGACCTGACCGGCGGCGGAGCAGTCGAGGTTACCGACGGCGCACTGACCCGCGAGGCCGGTGCCGCACTGCTCGGGCTCAACGACGCTGGAGCCATCGGGCAGCACGTCGACGAGGTTGTCGCAGTCGTTGTCGATCCCGTCACAAATTTCGGGGTTGCCGTCGGGCACGCACAAGTAGCGATCGCAGGCGTCGCCGGTGCCGTCGCCGTCGGTGTCGTCCTGGCCGCGGTTGACGACCTTGGGGCAGTTGTCGCAGGC
>JBNMOZ010000523.1:0-4768 GCA_051276005.1 Bradymonadia bacterium
GGCGGCTGGCCTCCTGGGGGCGCGGACACCCGAACCTGAGCGCGCATCTTGGCGAGCGTCTTCTTGCCGATGCCGCGCACCTTGATCAGGTCGTCGATGTTGCGAAACGGGCCGTTCTCGGTGCGATAGTCGATGATCCGCTTGGCGGTCGCTTTGCCCACGCCGGGCAGGCGTTTGAGCTCGGTGGCGTTCGCCGTGTTGATGTCGATGCCCGTCGCCGAGCCCGTCGCGGGCGGCGCATCGGCTGTAGCCGCGGCGACGATCGCGGTCGGCAGCCCACTCTTCTGGGTGTGAATCTGAATCTCGCGACCATTCGTCGACAGCACCACATGCCCGTGGCGCGGGGTCTCAAAGATGGTCGCTTTGGCCTGGGTCAAGCGCTGAATCGTCTCGGGCGCCGGGTGCCCGTAGCGGTTCTTCTTCGAGGCCGAGATCAGGGCGATGCGCGGCTTGACCGCGGCCAGCATCGCAGACGCCGTCGCGTGCCGGCTGCCATGATGCGCCACCTTGAGCACGAGCGCGTCGAGGTTCGCTGGATCGGCCAGCAGGCGCTGCTCGGTCTCCTCTTCAGCGTCGCCCGTAAACAGCATCTTGAAGTCGGCATACTCGAGTCGAAAGATCACCGAGTTTGCGTTGAGATCGGAGCGTGAACCGGCCACGAGCGGCTCTTCAGGCCCCAGAATACGCAGCACGATGCCCGGCTCTAGCGTGATCTGCCGGCCCTTGCGGGCGATCTTGAGTTGCACCTTGGTGCGCTCGAGGGCGTCGAGCAGTCGGGCGTAGGTGCGGGTCGTATGCGGCACACCCGAGTCGAGCAGGACGCGGGTCGGGTAGCGGTTGAAGACCACGTCCATGTTCGCGATGTGGTCGCTGTGCGCGTGCGTGGCGATCGCCATGACCAGCTGCTTGACGCCGCGATCACGCAGGTAGTTGAGCAGCGCTCTGCGTCCCCCACGCGGCCCGCTGTCGACCAAAATCCACTTCCCGCCGGGGCTCTCGATCAGCAGCGCGTCGCCCTGGCCGATGTCGACCATATGCACCCGCAGCGGATGGGGCCCCAAGTCGTCGGAGAGCAGATCGGCCAGCGCCTTGGGCCGGGCCTGACTCCCGTACGGTGAGCGGGCCACGACCGGTTGAACGGGGGTCCGCGGGTTCGCCGATGGCAGGGTCGGGGCGGGCAGCGCGGCGGGACCAAGCGGGCCCGCGCCGCAGCCGATCAGCAGCGCCAGCGCTGCCAGCCAAGGCAGGCTCCGCCCGTTCAGCCTCAGCCCGGTCAGCCTCGCGGGGGTTCGCGCGCGCATCAGCTGCCTTCCGGGACCGGCCGCGGCCGCACGTACTGGTACAGCGCGATGCCGCCCTCGCCGCGGCCGATGTACGCCAGCTCATGATGTTTGACGATGTGCCGGTACCACGTCAGCGCGACGGTCCGGCCGGCCTGGGCCTTGGCGGTGGTCGCGACCCGCAGCACCCACTGGTCGGCGACCCGCAGGTCACGGGTCAAGGCGGCGGTGTTCGCGAGCTCGAAGACCCGCGCCGAGGCGCAATGGACCCGGCGATGGGTCGCTGTCTCGCCCGACGCGCGGCTGATCCAGAAGGCGTGTTGGGCCCGCTCGGCCTGGCCGGTGACGGCCAGGCTCGCGCGGTGGTTCTGCTCGAGCGTGAACAGGTCGGTCGCGTCGGCAAAGAAGGCGCCTTTGGCGACTTGAGTCGCCTCATTGGCGCCGACGACGTCAACGGATTCGGCTGCCGGGTTGGGCAGCTGGGCCCATTGGGGGGCGCTGTCGGGCGCAGCGCTCGCGGGCGCCGCCTTCTTGATCACGCGCCGAGAGTTGCGCGCCCCGCAGGCACACATCCAGACGCTCAGGCCACAGAGCACGGCCAGGCGAGGAGCCACGCGCTAGACCCCCAGCGCGGCGAGCAGGCGGGGCAGGGTGACGTCGGGGGCAGCGAGGCTGGGCTCGGTCACCAGCGCCAGCGGTCCCAGCTGATCGAGCGCGGCGAGCCGCGGCACGGACGTGGGATCGATCGCGTCAAGGTAGCGCGCCAGCCCGCGGGTGACCGCGGCGTCGGCGGCTTCGACCATGCCGTCCGGATCGCCCGCCAGCCACGCGCAAAGGGTGCCGCGCGCGGCGCCACTGAGCCGGGGCGCGAGCAGCTGAACCAAGGCCGCGTCGAGGGCGCCGGGCAGCGGACCGCCCCGGGTCAGCGCGAAGCGCAACGCGGCTTCGCCCATACGGCCGCTGGGCGCGCCAGTGATCGCAGAGTACAGGCCGAGGATCGGGTCGAGCCAGGCCGCGAGCTGGCTGCGGTCGCTCGACTCGGCGGCGTCATGACACGGGCCCAGGCGCGCGGCGACGCTGTCGAGCCAGCGGTGCGCGCGTTGCACCGGCGCGGTGACCTGCACGATGGGCACCCACTCGGGCAGCTGGCTGCGCTTGGCGCCCACCAGCAGCACGCGAAAGTCGGGCGGCAAATCGAGCTGGAAGGGCATGCCGTCGCGATCGAAGCCGGTGAGCACGCCCGCGTTGAGGGCCGCGAGGGCCTGATCGAGGGCGCCGGCATCGAAGCGGTCGGTGTGCGTGCACAGCAGCCATGCGGCCTCGAAGACGCGCCAGGCGTTGGCTGCGGTGCGGGCCATCACGGGCAGACGTTGGGTGGGCGGCTGGGCGCTCGGCTGGGGCGACCAGTCTTCGTTGAGGCGCCAGTTCAATGAGGCGGTGTGGTAGAGCCAGCCGTCACCCACCTGGCCCGATTGCAGGCCTGGGCCGCCCACGAGTGGGCACCCGTGCTGGCCGACGACGCGGCTGAGGTGAGCCTCAAAGAGTTGGTCGGCGACGGCCTGCGCGAGCTGCTCGGCGCCATCGCCTTCGAGCGCGACGACGGGCGACGCGACCAGGGCATGCGTCAACGCCAGCGCGTCGTCCACCCGGGCACCCGCACCCAAGGCGACCTGCGCGGCTCGAGCGGCGGCGTTGGCCGGCATATGCAAGGGCTGAGGGGCATAATCGAGGCCATCAAGCAGACGATCGGCGATCCAATCGATGCGGGCCGCGTGCGACAGATCACGCGGCGGCTGTCCACCGGCGTCTCCCCCAAGCTGGCGCAAGACGTCGAGCCGAGCGGCCAGCGCCGGGTCCGTTGGCTGTCCGCCCAGCTGCAGCTGCTCGATGGTCTCGCCGATGAACGAGAGCGCGTTGATCGCGTGGCGCGGGGGCGCTCGAGATGG
Source organism: Bradymonadia bacterium (assembly GCA_051276005.1). Classification (GTDB taxonomy): domain Bacteria; phylum Myxococcota_A; class Bradymonadia; order UBA7976; family UBA1532; genus JBNMOZ01. The sequence goes on from JBNMOZ010000523.1 coordinate 3,227, forward strand.
CGTGGCGCCGGCCACTTCGACGGGGGCCGCTGCGACCGCCGGGATCGCCGCGCTGGCCTTGTTCAAGACGGCCTTGTTCGAGACGGCCTTGTTCAAGACGGCCTTGTTCAAGACGGCCTGGGGCGGGAAGGGCACGGCGGCCGGCAAGCGGGCGTCCTGACGGACCGACCACAACACCGGCGCTGCCCAGGCATAGCCTTGCGCGTCGCGCTTGACCAGCGCCGCCCGGGCCGCCCGGATCGCATCGATGGGGCTCAAGCCCTTGGTCAGGCTCTGGTAGAGCTTGCGGTCGAGGGCCGCCGCGTGCTGCGGATCGAGGGCGATTTGTCGGCCGATGACCACCTGAGCGCCGGCCTCTCGCGCGGCGCGGGCGGTGCGCGCGCCCGACTCATTGCCACCGATCACCGCGAGCCAGGTGTTCGCGTCCAGGCCGAGCGCCTCCATGGTGGCGGGGGCGTCGTCGAGCACGACCCGACCGTCGGCGGCGGGGCTGTCGAGGTGCACGAACGCGGCGCCCTCCGAGATCAGATCCCGCACGCTCTCGAGGCTGGCCGGCGTCGCGCGGGCGACGGCGAGGCCGCCTTTGCGACCCAGGTTGTGCGTGAGCGCGTCGAGCGCGTCGGCGCGGGCGCGATCGCGGCTGGGCGAGACGATGACGCCGGCTTTGGGCACATGCGTCGGCGCGGCGACCGGTCCGCCGATGCGCACCATCGCGAGCCCATCGACCACCGGGCAGCGGCCGGTCTCTGGATCGAGCGCCATCTCCCACGGCCAATGCGCGAAGGCCTCTTCGGCCTCCAGGCAGATGATCTGCGGACCGTCCGTCATCGCCGTGCGAGCCAGCGCACCCGGCGCCCCGCCAAACAGCGCTGCGCCCAGTGTCTCGCAGAGCGCGCGCCCCGCTGACGGGTTGCCGTCGCGAATCTGGAAGAGCAAGTCGGCGATGACCGTCGCTTCGGGCAGCGCATGAGTCGCCTCGGCGCTGCGGCCGTTGGCGTCACACCGCACGTGCAGTTGGTCAGCGCTACGAAGGGAGAGAGAGAACAGGATCGCGTCGGCCAAGGAGTCCTCGCGGGGTCAGCGGTGGGCGGGTCGGTCGCTTCGGTCTAACAGGGGGGCGGGCAGGGATGGAAGTGCACAATCATGACCTTCGATTCGGCCAGCGACGCCACCCGGCCCATCAAGGCCAGACGCCGCGATCCTCGTAACCTGTCGCGATCTTGCGCAGGCCCGAGACGAAGGCCGCGGTCCGCATGTCGGGCACGCCCTCCTCGAAGATCGACATGATCTCTTCGAAGGCCGTGACCATCGTGTCTTCGAGGCCCGAGTCGACGAGCTCAGCTTCGCCGGCGCCTTCGCGCATGTGCGCCGCGACCTCATCGGGGAAGGAGCGGCCGGTCAACTGCTCGATGCCATCGATCATGCGCAGCTGGGTGCGGCTGCCGACGCGGCGCGCCATGCGACCAAAGCGCATATGCGAGAGGTTCTTGATCCACTCGAAGTACGAGACGGTCACGCCGCCTGCGTTCGCGAAGATGTCGG
>JBNMOZ010000524.1:0-4763 GCA_051276005.1 Bradymonadia bacterium
GAGCCTCGAAGCCGCGCGCCGCTACCAAGCGGGCCGCGTGGCCGGTCGGCGCCAGTTCGCGATCCTGATCACCGACGGCTACCAGTGCTGCGGCCTGATCAGCGAGAACGGCAACCTGTCCTGCGAGCGGGAGGAGCCCAACCTGATCCCCAACCAGGTGCAGGCGATGACCGACGCCGGCATTCGCACCTATGTGGTGGGCTTCGGCGGCTCGACCGACGCGCGCACCCTGCACCGGGCCGCCATCGCGGCGGGCACGTTGCGACCGGGCTGCAACCCCAACACCGACAACCCCAACGCCGACGAGGTTTGCTACCTGCAGGCCAGCCGCGGCGCTGACCTGGGTGAGTTCCTCGACCAGGTCGTGCGCGAGATCAACGTCGAGGTCTGCGATGGCCAAGACAATGACTGCGACGGCAGGGTCGACGAAGACCTGGCGCGGGCGTGCAATGGCGCCTGCGGTGCAGGCGAAGAGGTCTGCTTCAACGGCGGATGGGGCGAGTGCAACGCGCAGAACGCTCTGCCCGAGGCCTGCAACAACGAAGACGACGACTGCGACGGCGCCATCGACGAGAACATCAGCCGCGACTGCGCCACCGTCTGTGGCCAGGGCGTCGAGGTTTGTCGCAATGGCAACTATCAGGGCTGCAACGCGCCCGATCCCCAGCCCGAGATCTGCGACGGCCAAGACAACAACTGCGACGGGGTCATCGACGAGGGCTGCGACTGCTCGGCCGGCGAAGAGCGGGCCTGCGGCGACAACCGCGGCCGCTGCCGTCCCGGGACGCAGCGCTGCTTGGCCAACGGCACCTGGAGCGACTGCGACGGCGCAGTGGGCCCCGGAGCCGAGGTCTGCGACGGCGAAGACAACGACTGCGACGGCGTGATCGACGGCATGCAGCGCAACTGCCAGACCGCGTGCGGCGCGGGCAACGAGATGTGCGTTGAGGGCCAGTGGGAGGGCTGCGACGCGCCCGACGTCGTCGCCGAAGACTGCAACAACCTCGACGACGACTGCGACGGACGCATCGACGAGAACGTCTCGCGGGAGTGCGAGACCGAGTGTGGCAACGGCATCCAGCAGTGCCGTGGCGCGCAGTGGACCGATTGCTCGGCGCGCTCGCCGATCGAGGAGATCTGCGACAACGGCCGCGACGATGACTGCGACGGCGCGGTCGATGATGGCTGCGAGTGCACCGACGGCGACACCCAGCCTTGCGGCACCAACCGCGGCGAGTGCACCGAAGGCGCGCAGACCTGCGCCAACAACCAGTGGGGCGACTGCGTAGGCGGCACCGACCCCAGCTCCGAGACCTGCGACGGGCTCGACAACGACTGTGACGGCGCGGCCGACAACGGCGAGCTGTGCCCGACGGGCCTGATCTGCGGCTGCGGCGCCTGCGCCGAGCCGTGCACGATGAACGAGTGCCCCGGCGAGTCGATGTGCATCTTCGGGCATTGCATCGAAGACAACTGCCCCGACGGCACGATGTGCGAAGAGGGCACCTGCGTTGAAGGCGGCGGCGAAGGCGGCGCGGGCGGCAATGGCGATGGCGTCGACCTGGGCGTGCCGGCCGATATGGGCAGCATCGCGGGCAGCGGCGCCAGCGATGACTGCGCCTGCGATGTCGGCAAGCGCAGCGGCGATGCGCCTTGGACGCTGTTGGCGTTCGCCGGGCTGATCGCGATTCGGCGCCGCCGCCGATGATGCGTCGCGCGCTGCCATGGCTCATGGCGTTGATGTGCTCTGCCTGCCAACCCGATGGCGGGTCGGCCAGCGACGCCAACGTCGGTCAAGGCGGCGCGGGCGGCCAAGGGGGCGCTGGCGCGACGGGCGGTGACTGCCTCGAAGGCATCAGCACCTGCCTGGGATCCACCTTTCAAGTTTGTCAGCAGGGGCGCTTCGTCACCCAGGAGACCTGCGGCGACGGCCAAGCCTGCCTGCCGGGCACGGGCTGCGCCGAGTGCGATCCGACCCAAGGCGACATCTGCGTCGACAACGCGATCTACGGCTGCGAAGCCGACGGCAGGGTGGGCGCGTTGATCCAGGACTGCGGCGAGAACAGCTGCAGCAACGGCCAATGCGCCGATGATGACTGCGCCGACGGCGCTGAGCTGATCTACGTGGTCGACTCCGACTACGCGTTCTTCAGCTTCGATCCGCGCACGCTGGCGTTCACCCCGTTGGGCAACCTCAACTGCCCGGCCGGCCCCGCGTGGCCCGAATTTCGCCAAGGCGAAGGCCGCCCGTTCAGCATGGCCGTCGACCGCGCTGGGCGAGCGTGGGTGCTCTTCTCCAGCGGCGAGATCTTCTGGGTGAGCACCCAGACCACCCGCTGTTTGTTGGCGCCGTGGCGACCGGGCACCGAGGGCTTCGAGCTGTTCGGCATGAGCTTCGTCAGCGACCAGGCCGGCAGCAGCGCCGAGACCCTGTACATCTCGGGTGGGCCCGCCGAGGCGTTCTCCAACGCCACCCTGGGCGCCATCAACCCCGGCTCGCTCGACATCGACATCCAGGGTCGAATGCCGCCCGCCGAGAACGGCGCCGAGCTGACCGGCAACGCCAACGGCGACTTGTTCGCGTATTGGCCCGGTCGCGAGAGCGCCATCGCCCGCATGGACAAGAACACCGCGACCGAGGTCGAACGCTGGGACCTGCCGCCGCTGCTCTCGGGCCCGTCGGCTTGGGCCTTCGCGCATTGGGGCGGCAAGTACTACGTGTTCATCTCGACCCAGGACGGCCTCAGCCAGGTGCTGCGCTTCGATCCCACCACGGGCCTCACCGAGACGGTCGTGCCCTTCGTCGGCCGCCGGATCGTGGGCGCCGGGGTGAGCACCTGCGCCCCTGTGGTCGATAACTTCTGACGCTACCCGCCGCGCAAGGGGCTCAGTCGGCTCAAACGCAAGGGCGCCTGGGTCTGGCCGGCTGACGAAGCGAAACGGCGATTGGCGCCGGGCGTTGAGGGGCGGTTGACCAACGGGCGCTTCACGGTGCGGTCGGTCTCGACGCCCTGACGCTTGCCCCAGGCCCGCTGTGCGTGCGACACCGCCCGCCTATCAACGGGAGTCCCCATGCACGCCGCCCTTCAAACTCGCGCCGATGGACAATGTGAGCTCTGCCAGGATGCTGCCGATCTGCGCGCCGTCGCGGTCACGCCGCATACCGAGGCCGACACCGATCATGGGCTCGTCGTGTGCGCTGCCTGCGCCGCGCAGCTCGAAGGCGACGCCCCCGACGCGGATCGCCTGCGCGGCCCGATGCAGGGCGCGATCTGGAGCGAGCATGCGCCGGTGCAGGTGAGCGCATGGCGCCTGCTCACGCGCATGCCCGACGAGGCCTGGGCGGCCGAGCTGCTCGATCAGGTGTGGCTCGATGAAGAGACCCGCGCCTGGGCCGAGTCTGGCCTGCCCGAGCCGGTCGAAGCGGTCGAGGTGATCGTCGACGCCAACGGCACGCAAATCGAGGCCGGCGACTCGGTGAGCCTGACGCGCAGCCTCGATGTGAAGGGCACCACCTTCGTCGCAAAGCGCGGCACCGTCGTGCGCAACATTCGCCTGTGCGACGTGCCCGAGCACATCGAGGGCAAGGTCAACGGCGTGACCATCTACATCAAGACCTGCTACCTCAAGAAGGTCTCGAAGTAGCCCGCTCGAATCGCCCGGCTTGAACCGTCGGCGATGCCTGTAAGTGCTTGAACCTATGCGTCTTTGATCTTGTGCAGGAGCGTGTCTCGGCCGATGCCGAGCGCCCGCGCCGCCTCCGACCGATTGCCCCCGCGCTGCGCCAGCACATGGGCCACATAGGCCTTCTCTACGGTCCGCAACGAGTGAATCCCGCTGGTGAACGCGTCATTATTGCCGGTCGCCGTGGGCCGTTCGGGTGCGGTGGTCGGCCGCTGACCTTCGAAGATGCTCAGGCCGTCAGTCTCGATGCTGCGCCCTGCCGCCAGAACGACCGCCGACTCAATGCAGTTCTTCAACTCCCGCACGTTGCCCGGCCAATGATGCGCGTGCAGGGCGACGCGGGCGGTCAGGCTCAGGTCGAGCCCGCGGCGTCTATGGGTCCGCGTGAACTCGTACAGGAAGTGATCGATCAGTGGATCCAGGTCGGCGGCGCCCCGATCGCGCAGCGGCGGCACGACGATCTGCACCACCCGCAGTCGGTAGTAGAGGTCTTGTCTGAGGCGACCGGCCGCCACCTCCGCCTCGAGATCACGATGGGTCGCGCAGACGAAGCGAACGTCGACGGTGCGGGGCTGGGTGCCGCCGACGCGCACATAGGTGCGGTCCTGCAGCAGTCGCAGCAGCGTGCCCTGAACGCTCAGGGGCAGCTCGCCCACCTCGTCGAGGAACAACGTGCCGCTGTCGGCCGCTTGGACCATGCCGTCGGCCGCCTGGTCGGCCCCGGTGAACGCGCCCCGCTCATGGCCGAAGAGCTCGTCCTCGATCAGCTGGGCGGGCAGGGCAGCGCAGTCGACCTTGACGAACGGGTGTGCGCGCCGCGGCGAGTTGGTGTGCACCGCGCGGGCGATGGCCTCTTTGCCTGATCCACTCTCGCCGCGCACGAGCACGGTGGCGTGCGGGCGGCGCGGGCCGTGCGATCGAAGACGACGCGCATGGCGGCCGACTCGCCGACGATATGGTTGAAGCGAAACTCCAATGGCCGCGCGGCGCTCGGTCGAAGCTGGCTGCGCAGGCTGGTGCGGTCGAGGATGCCGGCGATCTCGGCGGCGAGGGCTTGCAGCCGGTCGCGATCGGACCTG
>JBNMOZ010000525.1:0-4760 GCA_051276005.1 Bradymonadia bacterium
CAGCGCAGTGCGCGCCCTGCGCGCCGCCGGCAACCCGATCTGGACCGCCTTTCGTTTGATGGGGAGAGCATGAGCGCCGACAACGATTCGCCACCTGACGCCCAGCTCGACGCCCTGCTGCGCGCGCTGCCGTGGCCCGATCGCGAACTGGACGACGACGCTGTCGAAGCCGTCGCGGCGGCTGAGACGCTCGATGACGCCCTCGAAGCGCAGCTGGTCGAGTCGGCCGAGCTGCGCGAGCTCTGGGCGCAACGCGACGCGACCGTCTCGCCGTTGCTGCTCAAGCGCATGCACAAGGCCGCGCCGACCCGCTCCAGGGCGCCCCTGTTCGGCGGTCTGGCGCTCGCTGCGGCGTTGCTGATCGGGCTGGGCGTCTCGGTGCTCAACCGTGGACTCGACCTGCCAGAGTACGGCATAGAGCTGGGCGGGACGGCCAAGCTGACGCGCTCGACACATGCGGCGCCCGTGCGCGCCGTCTTCCGACCCGAGAGCACGGTGCGCATCACGCTGCGGCCCGCCACCCGGATCGACGGCGCCCTCAAGCTCGCCGTGTTCCTCGCCGAGGATGGCCGCTTGCGCCGGGTCGATGATCGCGGCCGGATCGACGCCGAGCCCGGCGGCGTCTTTGTCTTCAAGGCCCCCGGCGCCGCCCTGTTCGGTGACCAGCCCGGCCGCTTCACGCTCTACCTGGCCATCGGCGCGGACCCCGTCGCGCTCGCCGGCCAGAGCGTTGAATCGGCCCGATCAGACGCCGAACGCTGGCAACAAATCGACGTCGACTACCAGACGGCAGCTCCATGACCGCGACCACCACCGCCGCGACCACCGCGACCGCCGCGACCGCCGCGACCATCACGACCAGGAACACCATGCGCTTGCTCACCTCTCTTCTGACGATCGCCGCGTGCGCTGCACTCGTGGGGTGCCCGGTGACCGATCCCCTCGACATGGGCATGATGGACGCGGGCGCCGACTCCGCGCTGCCGGACGGCGCGCTGGCCGATGCCGGCGTCGAGCTCGATTTGGGGCTCGATTCCGGGCTCGACTCCGGGCTCGACTCCGGGCTCGACTCCGGGCTCGATTCTGGGTCCGACGCCGGCGCCTGCGAAGACCCGCCCGACGCCGCGCCGCCTAACCCGCTCACGCCCGAGGGCTACGCGGGCTGCTACCGCGATCGCTTCCAGGTCGAGACACGGGTCGGCAGCGCGGTCGATCTGCTGGGCTTGCAGGCTGCGCTCGAGGCGGCCCTCAACGGCGACCTGGGCGGCACCCTCGACCCGGGCTGGTGGGCAGATCCTCCGATGATGGTCACCGTCAGCCCGGTGATCGACGCGACCCGATTCCTCCAGGTCGAGTTTCGCAACGGCGCAGGCGAGTTGACGCCGGTCAACTTCGAGTGGCAGTGCGCCGTCGTCGAACGGATTCAAACCCAGGTGCTCGCCCAGGTGGGCGCCGCTCGTCGTGCTCAGATCAACGTGGGCCGCGCCTGCCCGGTGGTGGCGTTGAGCGCCATCGATCAGCCCAGCACCGAGATGCAGGCCTGGCACCTCGCGTCGATGGGTCTCGCCGCCCTGCCCGGCATGCATCCGCTGCCACCGCGTGGTCCGGCGCCGGGCGCGGTGGCCGGCGCCGACGTGGTCCTCATCGACAGCGGCATCGATCCGGCGCTCGTCGGCCCCCTCGGCATCAACGTCCTGCCCGACGCGGCAGACCTGGGCGATGGCCCGCTCAACCCGCACGGCAGCGCCATGGCGCTCATGATTCGCCAGGTCGCGCCCGACGTTCGCCTGCACTCCATTCGGGTGCTCGGCCCCGACAACATCGGCTCGATCCCCGACCTGGCGCGGGCATTGGACGCCGCGGCGAACCTGGGCGGTGGCGTCTGTGAAGGCGACATCCTGCCGCCGCAGGAGTGTCAAGCCTGCGCGGATGGAGAGCTCGACGCGGACGAAGACGGCGTGTGCGCAGCGCAGGACAACTGCCCCGAGACGCCCAACCCCGATCAGCGAGACGCCGACGATGACGGCATCGGCGATGCCTGCGACGACTACGCGTGCATGGCGTCCCCCGATGTCGAAGGTGATCCCTGCAACGGCGTCGACGACGACTGCGATGGCCAAGTCGACGAGAACCCCAATCACGGCTGCCCCGCGTTGGGCTGTCGACAAGAGGCCGCCTGCGTGAACGGCGCTCAGGTGTGCTTGAACGTGCAAGCGAGCGCCATGGAGATCTGCGACGACGGGGTCCAGGAGTGCAGCAATGTTGGGGCCGACATTGAAGTCCCGCAGACGCTTTGCCGCGTCGAGGGTGACTGGTGTCAGGCGGGCCGCCAGAATTGCGGGGCCCGAGGCGGCTGCGAGGTGCTCTTTCCCTGTGATGCAGATCGCGAATGCCCGCCAGACGACGTCGGGCAGGCCTGCGCCGTCGAAGGAATCGGCATCTGTTCAGGTGGCATTACGGTCTGCACCCCCGAAGGCGTGCGCTGCGAGCCTGTATGGCGACCCACGGTGTTGGATCGATGTGGTGATGGCGACACCGATTGCGACGGCGCCGTCGACGAGGACGCCGACACCGGCCCCTGCGCGACCGACTTGCCAGGCAAGTGCAGCGTCGGCCAATGGGTGTGCACGCCCGAAGGCAGCGGCTGCTCGCCGTCGATGCCGGTCGAAGAGGTCTGCAATAGCCGCGATGACGACTGCGACGGACGCGCCGACGAAGGTCTCGACTGCACCGTCTGCTGTGAGACCGAGGGCCGCCACCGCATGCTCGCGGGCGCGGCATGTCCGCCGCAGCGTGTGCGTGAAGCCGTGCGATGCGAGACCGTGTGCTGCGCCGATGGCACCCACGGCGCCGCGGGTGATTGCGACGTCGCCGACGACCCGGCGACCTGCGACGTGTGCTGCGTCAACAACCAGGCGACGCCCATCGGCGATGCCGGCGCCCCGATGCTCGTCAACCTGAGCCTGGGCTGGCCGCCCGAGCTGTCGCAGCCTCGCCTGCTCAAGGGCGATCCCGCACCCGGCTCGATGGACGGCGCATGCGTCGTGACTGAGGATCCGGTCGGCGAGAGCGTGCGCGCCGCCTTGATGGCCCTCGCGCACCGCGACGCCGACGGCACGCCCACGGCTGTCTTCGCGGCCAGCGGCAACCGACCCGGTCGCGGTCGCGACGATGGCCAGGGCAGCCCGGTCAATCACCTCGCTGGCAAGTACGCCGAGTTGTTCAAAGTGCGTGGACCGGCGTTTGACAGCTGCACCGGTCAGCAGCCCCTGCCCGGCGCGCCCCGCTGGTTCCTGCCGGGCGGCTGGGGCCGCGTGCCCACCTGTGGCGGCCGCCCCAACGACCCGCCGCGCTACCTCGCCCTCGGGCTCGGAGGGATCAGCGACAGCGATCTGCCCACCGTGCAATCCATCGACGGCGCCGAGCCCGCGCTCGTTGGCCCCGGCCAGCATGTCTATGTCGACCACCCGGCGTTGGCCCGGCGTGATGCCTTCATCTGCGAGGTCGACCGCCCCGAGATCGACGGCCTGCAGGGGCCCTTCCCGTTCACCGGCACCTCGGTACCGACGGCGTTGGCGACCGGTGCGGCCGCCCGCGCCCTTGGGCTGTTGGCCACCGCGAACGCAGCCCCGCTCGACAGCCGGGCTTTGTCGCGCCTTCTCTACTTCACGGGCCGCCCGGTTGATGCCGCGCTGACCGGCACGCCCCGCTTGGCCGACTTCGGCGGCCAGAGCGTGCATCGACTCGACGCTTGCCGCATGGAGTTCGCGCTGACCGACCCGGGCTGCGCCGACCTGCGCACCTGCCTGACCGCGGGCGCGGCCTTGAGCCCCCTCGACCAGCCCTGCACCGCCGCCGATCTGGCCTGCCTGACCAACGCCGACGCGCCCAACGGACCCTGCACCGAGCGGCCACGCGCAGCTGTGCCCATCAACCCGGCGTACACCCCCGATCCGGCGTGTCAGAACGCGACGCTGTGCACCGGCGACTGGCAGGACGCTGCCCAGACCTGCGGCGTCAACCCCTGCCCGTTCGAGGTGGCCCCGGACCGCCACTCCATGGGCACCCTCAGCGGCACACCGACCATCCCCGGCTGCCCCGACTGCTACCTCAACGCCATCAAGGCACGCTTCGAAGTGATCGTGGACTATCCGCTGAACGTGGTCTCGGCGACCCTGATTTATGACGAGGCGCCGAACAACTACAGCACCAAGTACCTGAGCCTGCCGGCCACCCAGTGGTACAAGGGCGACTCCTTCCTCATCACGGGTTTGAGCGCGTTCACCACCGTCTGCCCCAGCTTCGCCAAGCTCGACATCGTGCATAAAGACCCGCAAACGGGGCAGTACCTCAGCGACACCTCGGCGATCCGCGTGGAGTGCAACTGATGTGGCCGACGCTCTGGCTGCTGGCGGTCGTCGCCGCGCAGGCGCTCTCGCTCATCGAGGGCACCCTGGCCGGGGATCGCCGCGCCACGCGGTCGCTGCTCAGCCACATCGCGCCGGTGATTCAACGCCGGGTGCGGTCGATGCTGCGGCGCAGCTTCTCTTCGATTCAGCAGGAGGACCTGGTGCAAGAGGTCTGGTCGACTCTATTGGCCGACGACGGGCGCCTGTTGCGGGCCTATGACGGAGAGCGGCCGTTGCAGGCGTATGTGGGCGTGATCGCGCGTCGGGCGGCCAAGGACGTCGTGCGCAACGCGTCGGCGCAGAAGCGAGGCGGCGGTATGATTCACGATGAGCTGCCCACCGAATCGATGC
>JBNMOZ010000526.1:0-4748 GCA_051276005.1 Bradymonadia bacterium
GCGACTCCCCCTCTTCATGCTCGCCACGGGGCTCCTCGTTGCCTGCGGCGTCTCATCCGACAACGCCCAGTCGCCGCCTGGCGTCGAGGCGCTCGAACAGCCTGTCCGCGTGCCCGGTCGCTGGGCCCCGCCCGCCGACAGCATCGCCATCGCCAACGCTCAGTTCGTGCCCGTGGTCGATCCGCCGCCCGTGAACCCGGGCGGGCGCTGCGCGGGGCCGGATCTGCTGCGCGACTGGTGCCAACATCCGGCCTGCACCCAGGCGCACCCCGGCACGACCGAGATCGCCGAGTACATCCTTCGCCGCTGGCCCACCACCATCAACTCCGGCGTCTATGGCTGCCGACGCAACACCAACAACGGGGGCTTCCTGTCGGTGCACGCGGTGGGGCGGGCCATCGACATCAGCGTGCCCTTGGCCGGCGGCGACTCTGACAACACGCTGGGCGACGAGATCGCCAACTGGCTCATGACCAACGCCGAACACATCGGCGTGCAGCGCGTGGGCTGGGACGGCATGTGGTTCAACGGCGAGCGCGGGTTCGGATCGCGCATGTGTCAGCGGCAGTGCGGCGACAACGACTATCCGCAGGGCTGCTGGCCCTGCAACCCGCACGTCGACCATCTGCACATCGAGGTCAGCGTCGACGCGGCTTATCGCAACACGCGCTTCTTCAGCCAGGGCCCGCCGGGCGAGAGGTGCCCGATCGTCTGCTACGGCAACGCCGCCGTCGATGAAGACTGCTCGTTCGTGGACTGCGCCGCTCAGGGCCAGGTCTGCATGCCCGATCCGGTGCGCTGCGCCAACGCAGAGCCGCCCGAGCAACCCGCCGCGATCCACGCGCCGGCCGCCGCAATGCCCGCGCTGACCCCCATCGGGCCGCCGGTTCGGTTCGAGTTTGTGGGCCCGGCGCGGGTCTTCGACACCCGACCCGACGGCGACGATGCCCGGCTGATTCGGCCCGAGGCGGGCCCGCTGGCGGCCGGCGTGGTCGCGACCGTGACTGACTTTCCCGCGGTTGCCGACGACGCGCGGGGGGTCTGGCTGAACCTGGCCGCCGTGCGACCCGCCGCGCGGGGCTTCGTCCAGGTCTACCCGTCAGGGCCTCAGCCCCAGACGTCGACGCTGAACTTCGAGGCGGGCTCCGTGCGCAGCAACGGCGCGCCCGTCGTCTTCGGGCAGGGGGGCGGCGTCGACTTTACGGCCGTCACCGATGTGCACGTCGTCGCCGACGTGTTCGCGGCCTTTACCGACGACGGCTTGGGCCTGCGCAGCATCGCGCCGCGGCGCGTCATCGACACCCGCGATACGCCCGAGTTCGTCCCCGCGATGACGCCCGTGGTGGTCAACGTCGGTGGGCCCGACGGCGCCCGCGGCGTGATCGCGAGCGTCGCGGTGATCAACGCAGATGCGGGCTTCGTGCGCGCCTACGCCTGCGACGATCCCATGCCCGAGACGAGCACCCTCAACTACGAGGGCACCGGCGTCGTGGCCAACACCGTCGTCTCGCGCATCTCGGCCGCGGGCACCCTGTGTCTGTGGTCGACGCAGCCGGTCGAACTCATCGTCGACGTGACCGGCTACTTCGTGCCCGATGGCGAGCTGAGCTATCAGCCGGTGCGCCCGGTGCGGCTGCTCGACACGCGCGCCGACGACGGGCTCTACCAGGGTCGACTGGGCGACGGCCAGATCATCGAGTTGCCTATCCAAGGGCTCGCGGGCGCCCCCGCTGGCATCCAGGCGGCCGTGGTCAATCTGGTCAGCGTGCAGAGCGACGAGGCCGGCTTCCTGACCATGTACCCCTGCGGGTTCGACGCGCCGCTCGCGTCGGCGCTCAACTTCGGCGCCGGGCGCGCGGTGGTTGGCACCGTGACTCAGTCGTCGATCGGCGACGGCAAGCTGTGTCTGCGCGGGCGCAACCGCACCCACCTGATCGTCGACCTGCTCGGGGTGTGGGTGCCGACCCCCGGCGCGGGCATGCCCAGCGAGTCCGACCCGCCCAATGACGTGGATCCCGCGATCCCGGCCGATCCGGACATGGGGGCAGATGACATGGGCGTGGACGATATGGGCCGGCAGATCGCGGGCGACGCGGGCGCAGGCGCCGACGCCGACGCCGACGCCGACGCCATGACGCGCGACGCGGGGCCCGTGGTCGACGCGCGGGTAGACGCCGGTGACGCGCCCGCCCCATCTGGCATGGTCGAGGGCCGCGGGACGTCCTCGGGGTGCATGGCCGCGCCGGGCGACACCGCGTCGCCGCTCTTGTTGCTGCTGGGGTTGGCGCTGACGCGGCGCCGACGACGCTGACTCGGGTCAGGCTACGCGGCGCTGCGCTCGGCGCCGAAGCATGCACAGACCTGCCCCGATGAGCATCAAGCACGGCAGCGAGGGCGCGCCCCCGGGCCGCGCGCTGCAGTCGTCACTGACCCCGGCTTCGTCCGCGCCCGCGCCGGGCTGAGCCGCGCCATCGGTCTGCATATCGGCGGTCGTGGGCGGCTCGCCCATGTCGCCTGACTGGCCCATGTCGTCGCCGTCGGATCGCGCTGCGTCCGGCGCAAAGGGCGCTGCGTCGACGGTGTCCATGGCGTCGGCGCCCATGTCGTCGGCGCCCATGTCGTCGGCGCCCATGTCAGCGATCCCCATGTCTTCGACCACGCCCAAGTCACCCTCAACGGGCGGCTCGATCGGGGGCGCCACGGCGCACGCGCCTCCAGCCGCGCTCACCCGCACGAAGACGTCGTCGATGTAGCTGTCGTTGTCCTGGCCGGCGTTTCGGGTGCCCATCAACACCACCTCGACCGACCGCGTCAGCGCGGGCACGGGCGCCTCGGCGCGCACGGCCTGCCACCCGGGCGCGGCCCGCCCGATGGTCTCGCTGACCGCGAGCTCGGCCCCCTCGGCGTCGAGGAACCGCAGCCGCATTTCGGGCTCATCGGCGCCGTTGAAGTCGGCCATCAGCGCGCCAAAGACGATGACGGCGGTGTCAGCGTCGATGGCGTCGACGTGCGCCGCCAGGTCGATCAGCTGGGTCAGCTCTGCATAGGCGCTGCTCTCACACAGCCCGCCGATGATGAAGTATCGGTCCCCCGCGCCGGGCGCCACGCCGTTGCAGTCGTCGGCGGGCAACGCCTCGGAGACGCCCTGGGCCTGCACCCACTCGGCGAGGTCGTCCTCGGCGCCGGGGTTGCGCACCAGGTTCTCGGATCGCTGCGAGGGTCCCGTGATGAACGCGGCCGGCTCGGACCAATCGCTCCACGCCAGGCTGTCGTCGCGATAGCGCACGCGCCAGCAGTAGGCGGACAGCGGCGTCAGCCCCTCGATCCGCTCGTCGATGAGGTCGTCGCCGGCCTGTCGATCTTCGTCGTCGAACCAGTTGCGATCCTGCCGCCACCGGTCGACGAGCGGCGCCTCGAAGTCGCGACAGTTGCGCGCGAGCTGCCAGCGACTGGCCTGGTGCGCGTCGTCGTCGAGATCCGCCATCGGGCGCGCGGTCAGGTCGACACAGTCGGGGTTGGTCGCTTCGCCCGCGACGGGGAATCGGGGCTCGGGGGCGGCGGGGCCGTCTTCGTAGCGACGCACTCGCACATGGTCGCGCACCACATTGTCCATGGGCTGACCAGGCCGGCCCTGCGAGACGCGGGTCAGGCGAAACTCCGGCGCGTCGCCCGCGTCGACCTCGACCACGACGAAGCCATACTCGTCCTGGGAGACCACGAACTCGTCATAGTCGTTCTGCGCGTACTCGCCCCAGCGATCCAGGTTGCCGCCCGCGCTGGCGACGTTGACCCACAGGTGGCGGTGGTCGCGGGACTGCCCGCGCGCGTAGCCGTGGGTGTGCCCGAAGAAGTGCAGGCTGGGCTTCTCGCAGTCGGTGCTGAACGCCTCCATGCGCGCGATGATCTCGCCCGTGTAGTCGATCTCGCCGACCGGCCAGAGCTCAGACAGGTGCGGGTGGTGCAGCTGCGCGAAGACGAAGTCGATGTGATCATCGGCGCAGGCCTCGGCCAGCACGCCGTCGAGCCAGTCGAGCTGCGCGTCGAGCCGATAGCGACCGTTGGTGTCGAGGCCGATCACGCGCAGGTTGGAGTAGTCGGTGAACCACCAATGCTCTTCATAGGGTGGCGTGCCGTTCTGCGGCAGGTCGAAGTACGAGAAGAAGAAGCCGGAGTCGTACTCGTGGTTGCCCGGCACTGCGTACACCGGGACCTGGTTGAACAAGGGTTGGCCGGGCGCGAAGAAGTCGCGCCGCCATTGCCCGATGAACAGCCCGTTCTCGACCAGGTCGCCGGGCACGAGCGCCATCGCCAGCGCGTCCGAGAGCTCGCCGCCAACCTGCTCTGCCAGGTAGGCGATGATGCCGTCCGAGACGATCTCGCCAAAGATCTCGGGCGCGCCGCGATCGATCTGCAT
This sequence comes from Bradymonadia bacterium, assembly GCA_051276005.1. GTDB lineage: Bacteria > Myxococcota_A > Bradymonadia > UBA7976 > UBA1532 > JBNMOZ01. Next base: position 4,415 of record JBNMOZ010000526.1, read on the forward strand.
GTCGCTCATGGCGACCAGCCGAAACGATCGCTCGTCGGCCGGCAGCGGCGGGGTGCGAAAGCGGGCGATGGCCGAGACCGCCTCGCCCGACCGCACCCGATAGAAGTAGGCGGTGTCGGGCTGCAGATCGACCAGCCGCGCCATATGGAGCATGCCGTCGGCGTTGGGCGCCGAGGCGCCATCGGTCACCGCGCCGAGCGCCATGTCGGGCCCCCACTCCACCCGGCTCTCGCCGCCCTCATGGGTCTCCCAGGTGATGGTGATGCCCGTCGGCGTCGCCAACTGCAGGAACGGCGCGACGTGGAAGTGCTGGGCAAACGCGGGCGTGGCCAGC
>JBNMOZ010000527.1:0-4707 GCA_051276005.1 Bradymonadia bacterium
ACATGCTCGACCGGTTCGCCGCCGAGGAGAGCACCTGGATCCCGACAGATGTGCGCGAGGACTTCCTCAAACAGGTGCTCGGTGACGAGGTTATAGAGGCGCTCGACAAGCTGCCCTTTGAGTTCCGCATGACGGTCTTGCTGGCCGACATGCACGACTTCTCGTACAAGGAGATCGCCGAAGTGCTCGAGTGCCCGGTGGGCACCGTGATGAGCCGCCTGCACCGGGCGCGTAAGATGCTGCAAGCGCAGCTCTTTGAGTACGCGGTTGATCGCGGCGTCGTACATGCCCCGGAAGGGGTGACGGCCGATAACGTGGCGAGCATGGACGCGTTTCGCCGGCGTCGGAAGGTCGCGAACGCATGAAAATCGACTGTAGCGATTTCAAAAAGTACCTCGACGCGTACTTCGACGAGGAGCTCGCTGACGCCGAGCGCGCGGAGTTCGATGCCCACGTCGCTGTGTGCTGCGAATGCCGTCAGCACTACGAGCATCGCAACTGGTTCCAAGGCGCTGTTCGCCCCGCGATGCGCCGCCCTTGCCGACTCTCCACCGATGCCCGTGATCGCATGCGTGAGAGCCTGCGAGGCGAAGCGCAGGTGATCCGTCGCCGTCGCACGTTCCGCCGGGTCGCCCAGGTGATCCCGGCCATGGCCGCCGCGAGCGCCATCTTCCTGCTCGTGACCCCGCTGACCGGCTTTGCGCCGGCGCCGGTGGTCGACGAGGCCGTCTCCCAGCACATCGATCGCACCCCGGTCGACATGCCGTCGCCCGAGGCCGACGAGGTCGAGCGCTGGTTCTCCGACCGTCTGACCTTTCGCTTTCAGGCGCCGCGGTTCCGCCGCGCGACCCTGCTGGGCGGCCGCATGACCCGCGTGGTGCTGCGCGACAATGATCGCCGCTCCGCCGCGCACTTGGTGTACGGCATCGGCCGCCACAAGCTCAGCGTGTTGGCCTTCCCGGCGCATGGCCTGGACGTCAACGAGCTCAAGGACGGCAAGCCCGAGTCGGGTCACGCGATGGACGTGCACGACTCCAAGGGCTACCGCGTGCTGCTGTATCGTAAGGGCGACGTCGCCTATGCCGTGACCAGCGACCTGCCAGAACGCGAGATGCTGCAGCTGCTCAGCTCCGCCCAGTAGCTTCCTTCAAAGTCGCGGTGCTCGCGGCGTGGCCGAAGGCAGTCGCAAATTGCGACGAAGCCGGGACTCTCTTCTGCTCTTTCAAAGTCGCGGTGCTCGCGGCGTGGCCGAAGGCCGTCGCAAATTGCGACGAAGCCGGGACTCTCTTCTGCTCTTTCAAAGTCGCGGTGCTCGCGGCGTGGCCGAAGGCAGTCGCAAATTGCGACGAAGCCGGGACTCTCTTCTATGACCGTCGGACCCGACAGTCCTGGTCAACCACACCCCCTACAGACCGAACACTGTGCGCGCGTTGGCCGTGCTCACTGCGGCGAGCTGCGCCACGTCGACGCCCATGCGGCGCGCTACTTCGGCGCCCACATGCGGCAGAAACGCCGGTTCATTGCGCCCGCCTTTGGGCTTGGGGCGCAGATCTCTTGGGGTGAGGTAGGGCGCATCGGTCTCGATCAATACGCGATCGAGCGGGATGTCATTGACGCAGGCACGCAGGTCGCCGCCGCGGCGCTCATCGCAAATCCAGCCCGTAATACCGATGTAGGCGCCCAGGTCGAGGTAGGCGGCCAGCGTGGGCGCGTCGGTGGTGAAGCAATGCACGATGGCGGCGCGCAGCTTGGACATGCGCGGGCGCAGAATTTCGAGAAAGTCAGCATGCGCGGCCCGCTCGTGCAGGAAGACCGGCAGGCCTAACTGCACGGCCAGATCGAGCTGCTCGGCGAACGCTTCGCGCTGCTTGGGCCGCGGCGAGAAGTCGCGATCGTAGTCGAGGCCGCATTCTCCGATGGCGACGACCACCGGCCGGCTGGCCAGATCAGCGATCGTCTGCAACCCCTTTGAGTCCAGGCTCTTCGCGTCATGCGGATGCACGCCCGCCGTGGAGTGCAGATCGTGATTTTGCGCGAGCTCGGCGGCCTTGACGCTCGCGTCGACCGAGGTGCCCGTGACGATCTGCTGCACGACGCCCGCAGCCCGTGCGCGGGCGATGACCGCGTCGAGATCATTGCGAAAGCGTTTGTTGGTGAGGTTCACACCGATATCGATCCATTCCATGAGGGCGTGCTACCACAGCAGCATGCGGAGTAACATCGAACAAACCGACACCGAACTGACCGATCTGGAGCGCCACGAGGCCGAGCTGGCCGCCGTGCAGCTGACCGACTTTCGAGCCGCGAACTTGTTCTCCTGGGTCGCCGATCACATCCCCAGCGGCGCCTCGGTGCTCGACGTGGGCTGCGGCGCGAGCGGTCTGGTGGCCTGGCTGAACGAGGCCGGGGTCGATGCGCGGGGCGTCGACACGAGCGCAGCCACCATTCGGGTCGCGCGGCAGTTCTTCGCCAACCGTGGGCTCGATCCCGAGCGCGTCTTCGTGGGCGACACCGCCGATCTGGTCGCGCAGGGCGATCAGGTCGACGTGGTCACCTGCATGGATTGCCTTGAGCACGTCGAGGATGATCAGACGCTGTTCAACGAGCTGGTCCAACTGGTGCGGCCCGGCGGCTTGCTGATCATCACGGTGCCGGCGCTCATGGCGCTGTTTGGCGAGCGCGACGTGAAGATGGGGCATTTTCGCCGGTATGAGCGGCCCGAGCTCGCGGCGCTGGCCGATCGACCCGATCTGGACGTGATGACCCTTCGGTTTTGGAACGTGCTGGGCATCGCGCCGACCTGGGTGTCGGAGCGGTTACTCAAGCGCCGTGTCAACGAGGGCTTTCGATTCGGCACTCCGACTTTGCGCACCCGCGTCATGCGCCGAGCGCTGTCGACGTGGTTCAAGCAGGTCGAGAACCGCGTCGTGCCGCCCATCGGCATGACCTTGCTGCTGGTGGCGCGCCGCCGCTGACCGTATGCTCAACGCGATGAGCACACTGCCTGACTTTACGACCGTCGCGCTGCAGCCCGACTCGGTCTCGCCTTCAGCGCCCGATGCGCGCGCTGCCACCGCCGCCGACATCGCGGGCCTCGATCTGAGCAGCCTGCCGGGCATCGCCCCGTTCACGCGCGGGCCCTACCCGACGATGTACGCGCTGCGCCCATGGACCGTGCGGCAATACGCGGGCTTCAGCACCGCCGAGGCCAGCAACGCGTTCTACCGCCGTAACTTGGCGGCCGGGCAGAAGGGCCTGTCGGTGGCCTTCGACCTGGCGACGCATCGCGGCTACGACAGCGATCATCCGCGCGTGGCGGGCGACGTGGGCATGGCGGGCGTGGCCATCGACTCGATCCACGACATGCGCGTGCTCTTCGACTCGATCCCGCTCGACAAGATGAGCGTGTCGATGACGATGAACGGCGCGGTGCTGCCCATCATGGCGCTCTACATCGTGGCGGCTGAGGAGCAGGGCGTCGCGCAAGAAGATCTCGCCGGGACCATCCAGAACGACGTCCTCAAAGAGTTCATGGTGCGCAACACGTACATCTATCCGCCCGCGCCGAGCATGCGGATCATCGCTGACATCTTCGCGTACACCAGCGAGAAGATGCCGCGCTTCAACAGCATCAGCGTCAGCGGCTACCACATGCAGGAGGCCGGGGCGACGGCCGATCTGGAGCTGGGCTACACGCTGGCGGATGGGCTTGAGTACGTGCGCGCCGGCATCGCGACGGGGCTGGATGTGGACGCGTTTGCGCCGCGGATCAGCTTCTTCTGGGGCATCGGCATGGACTTCTTCACCGAGATCGCCAAGCTGCGCGCCGGTCGCATGCTCTGGGCGAGGCTGATCTCGCAGTTCAAGCCGAAGAACCCCAAGAGCCTCTCGCTGCGCACCCACAGCCAGACCAGCGGCTGGAGCCTCACCGCGCAGGACGTCTACAACAACGCCGTGCGCACCTGCATCGAGGCCATGGCCGCGACCCAGGGCCACACCCAGAGCTTGCACACCAACGCCTTCGACGAAGCGCTCGCGCTGCCGACGGACGCCTCAGCGCGCATCGCCCGCAACACCCAGCTGTTCCTGCAGCAGGAGACCGACACCTGCCATGTGGTCGATCCCTGGGGCGGCAGCTTCCTGGTCGAGCGCCTGACCCAAGAGCTGGCCGACAAAGCCTGGGCCCATATTCAGGAGGCCGAGTCGCACGGGGGCATGGCGGCAGCCATCGCCAAGGGCATCCCCAAGATGCGCATCGAAGAGGCGGCGGCGCGCACCCAGGCCCGCATCGACAGCGGCCGGCAGACCGTGGTGGGCGTGAACACCTATCCGCTCGCCGAGCCTGAAGTTGTCGACGTGCTCAAGGTCGACAACTCGGCCGTGCTCGCGGCCCAGCTTGAGCGCCTGCGCGCGCTCAAGGCCGAGCGTGACGACGGCGCCGTGCAAGCCGAGCTGACCGCGTTGACCCGCTGCGCCGAGAGCGGCGACGGCAACCTGCTCGACCGCGCCGTGCACGCCGCCCGCGCCGGCGCCACTGTGGGCGAGATCAGCGACGCGATGGAGACCGTCTTCGGGCGGCATCAGGCCGTGATCCACTCGATCAGCGGGGTCTACCGGGCCGAATTGGGAGGCGACTTGGACGCGATCAACGCCAAGATCGACGCGTTCGTGGTGGCCGAGGGGCGCCGACCGCGCATCCTGGTGGCC
>JBNMOZ010000528.1:0-4690 GCA_051276005.1 Bradymonadia bacterium
GTTCGCAGCAGCCTGCAAATCAGCTGACGAAATCTCGGCGGCTAGATCGCAAGCCTTCAAAGCGGCCGTGGCTAGCTCAGTCAGTACCCCTTGCCGCTTCACCGCCTCCTGTTGGGCGGCCTGAAGCGTCTCCAGTTGTTCAACCTGCGTGTCTAGAGTGCCTTCGGTCTTGTTCAGCACCGTCCGAGCCGCGTCTCGCCCTGTGGCTGCCTGCTCGTGCTCGAGTCGCGCGGCTTCGACCATCTCCGTCAGGAGCCGATCTTCCGCTTCGCGCTCCGGATCGTTCGACCAAGGGTGTTCGGTCGAACCACAAAGCAAGCAGGCTTCCCCGGGCGCGAGGGTGCCCCGATGGGTTGCCACTGCGTCCATGCTGAGGGTCCGTTCGAGGGCGGTCTTTAGGACAGCCTCCAGCGCGGTGCTCTGCTTGAGCGCCTGAGCCTGCGAAGCGAAGAGCAGACGGTTCGCTTCGATGGCATCACTCAGCGTGAGAGCCTCGGCCGACTGGTTGCTCAGTTGCTCAGCGTGGCTCGTGGCCTCTGTGACCGGGCCTTGGGCCTGATGCAGCAGTTTTTGGCGCATGCGCATCTGCTCGACGGCCGTGGAAGCGGCGAGGCGCGAGCCTTCGTATTCGGCGGTAGTTTGCAGCTCGCTTAGCGCATCAAGCCGGCTCTTCTTGTTCTGACGAAGGGGCGTGAGAGCCTCCTCTCGCGCTGCTACACGCAGGGCACGCGCTTCGGCGATCTGGCGTGCTTCGGCGTCAAGACGGGCCCGGGTGGCTTCGATGTCTTTGAGCTGCTTTGTGAGCGTCTTCTTCTGCGAGATCAGCGCGGCAAGGCCGTCGTGAATCGCGGGCCACTCAGCGGCGAGCTTTGCGTCGGCCGGATGTTCAGCGAGATCACGTTCGGCCGCCGAAACCGCTTGGGAGGCGGCCGCCATGGCGGTCGTGGCGACGGCCAACTCAGACTCGCTGGTTTGCAAAGCGAGGGTTGCCTTGGCAAGCGCTTCGGTTGTCTGAGCGGCCTGCTTCGTCGCAACGATGAGCTCATCACTGGCCTTGCTCGCGCTCGTCGCGAGTGGGCGGAGCGTCTCCAGATGGGTGCCGGCTCGCTCGCTTCGCGCCTTGGCGCCGGTCGCCGTCGTAGCGGCCTTCAGCGCGGTCTCCTTAAGGGCGGGCAGGGTGGCGTCGAGTGCTTTCAGCGCGCTGCTCAGCGTGTCGAACCGGGCGGCTTTCTCGGTGACGGCGTCCAGGCGCGTGAAGGCGTCTTCGGCCCCGCATCGCTCGTGCTCGGCAAGCTGGTCCAGCTTGGGTTTGGCGTCGACCTGCTCTTCGGCAAGCGCTGAGCTCTGCGTCTTTGCGGCAGCCAACGCGAGACGGCCTGCGACCTCCACGTCGAACCATTTCAGAGTGGCGACCGATCGCTGCTGCGTCGTCCGGCTCGCGTCGAATTGCTCGATGTTGAGTTTGTGTCGCGCTTGGAGGGCAACCAGGGCGTCGGCGTCGAGGCTGCCGTCGACGTCGGCGAGCACCGCGAGCGCTCTCAAATGCTCGCGATGCCTGCTGTTGATGCGGCTCGCTCGCTCACCGATCGCCTGATACTCCGAAGTGTCGGTGAGCCGCTCGAGGATGCCAGCTCGCGCGTCTGGAGGCGCGCTCAAGAACGCATCGAACTGCCCTTGGGCGAGCAGCATCGAGCGGTTGAAGTCGTTGACGCTAAAGTCCTCGAGAGCCTTCGAGAACGCAGGTTCGATTCGCTTGTTGCGATTGTCCGAGACGAGTATCTCGAACGAGCCATCAGCGCCGAGCAGCTCGAGGCTGCGGGTGGAACGTTGAAAGTCGCCCGTTGGCTTCTTGCGCGCTCGATGGCACGCCCATTTCGCCCGATAGACCTTGCGCTCGCCGCACTCGAGCTTCGAGAAGATGACCTCTGCCGAGCACTCGCCTTCGCCGCGGCTCATGATGGCTCGTGGATCCCGGGTTGAATCCCCCGACTTGCCGTCGAGGCGGGGCGTCAGGCCAAACAGCGCCAGGCTCACCGCGTCCATCAGGGTCGACTTGCCGCTGCCCGTTGGCCCGAAGATCAGGAAGAGGCTGGCGCCATCGAGGGCCTTCTCCAAGTCGATGACGTGGGTGCCATAGAGGCTGTTGAGGTTGTGGGTTTCGATGCGTTGAATCTTCACTTCGCGCCCCCCTCTGAGGTCGGCCGGCGGTAGATGTCGTCGAGCAGCGTGTCGAACAGCTTGCCCTGGGTCGTGCGCACCGTATCGAAGGCCAACTTCAAGCTCTCGCCATCCTCGGTGGTCAGCGCACTGCGCTGGCACATCATCTCGAAGACCCCTTCGGGCTGCATCGCGTCGAGGGTCGGGAGCACGTCGGTTTGAGGGCCACCGGGGGCGACCGTGGCGCGCTGTTGCACGTCGACAAGCACCGGACGTTGCGAGCGTTCGTTGGCGGGTACGGCGTCGTGCAGCTGCTTGATGAGCCCCGGCTCAGCCAACTGGGTCTCTACGCGCACATGAACCAGCGGTGCAAGGCGCGTTGTCCAGGTCAATGCGCGCAGATCCGAGAGCACTTTCTGGGGCGGCCCGATGAGCTCCACCAGGTCTCGGTGTCGCGGCACCTCAAGGCGCTCGACCTTGACCTCAGCCTCAGCCTCAGCCTCGACCTCGACGAGCAAGACGTGCCGCTTCGTGCCCATCTCGGTGAGGGAGTATGGGATCGGGGAGCCGCTGTACCATGCGGTCGAACCCTTGACCGGGTAGCAACGGTGGATGTGTCCCAGGGCGGTGTATCGAACGCGGGGATCCAGTATTTCGACGGGGAGCCCCTCGATGTTGCCGACTTGATGGATCTGCTGCGGGTAGTCTTCGCGGGTCGAGCCAGTGCCCAGCGTCAGGTGTCCCGTCGCGATCAGTGGCACGCCGGGGTAGGTCGCGTTCGCGTGGTCAGCCAGCCCCGAATACAGCTTGGAAAACTCTTCTCGGAACGCGGCGCGGGTCTGTGTCCGGTCGAGATCGGTGGTGCGAATTCCGAGCCGGTACTCGTGCACATAAGGCACCGCCAAGCAGACCGCCTTGATGTCATCGGAGCCCCTGGCTCTGAGGGGGGCGAGCATGCGGGCGTTGCGCGCTTCTGCCGTGGGTACACCGCCGACAACATGCACGCCGACCGACTTGAGCAGCGCGCGAGGCGCGTCCAGCCGAGCCGCCGAATCGTGGTTTCCGCCCACGATCACGACGTCCCGCGTTCCAGTCTGAGCGATCTGCGACAAGAACTGAAAGTAGAGCGCCTGCGCCTCCGACGAGGGGTGCATCGTGTCGAAGACATCTCCCGCGACGATCAGCGCGTCGACCTTGTGAGTGCTCAGCGCTTCGAGCAGCCAATCGAGGAAGAGCTGCTGTTCGGTGTGCCGCGATACGGGCCCTGTCGAGACACCCAGATGCCAGTCGGACGTATGCAATATGCGCATTAGGCTCTCATGTTGCTAAGTTTGCCCAGCCGGACGGATTCGATCTTCTCTTCTGGACGGAGCCCGACTGGGGAAACCGTACACGGCTGGTCGGGTATTGTCGCCCGATTCGGCTTGCCGGCTCGGTGGGGGGCCCAGGATTTGGGTGGGGCGCCTTTCGGCGTCCAGCTTGGGTACGCGGCCGGCGAGGGCGAGCCCTGGATCCGTCGCTCAGAGAACCCTTGAGCCCGACTGCGCCGATGGTGCTTGTGCTCGCGCCGTCGAGGGTCCGTTTTCGGTGAACTCCGGCGAGCCGATGGGGGCGTAGCGGCGATCGCGCGCCAGACGCGGGATCTCCGCTACGTCGCGACGTTTGACGCCTTCGCGGCGCTGGGCCGGCATGCACACTTCGAGCTGTGCGCGCCCGGGGAAGACCCCGCGCCGGACCACGCCAGGCCGCATGAACTGCCAGGCCGCATGAACTGCCAGGCCGCATGAACTGCCAGGCCGCATGACCCGTGGACCTATGTGCACGCGAAGGTGGGCTGCTTCGATCAGTGTTTCGTCACCTGCGGCTCGGCGAACCTGGTCGACTTGAGCATGGCGGCCGACCACACCGAGACCAACCTGCACGTCTGGTCGGTGGAGTTGGCGACGCAGATTCACGCGCAGATCGACGCGAAGCTCACGCTAAATCGGTTGGATCCGGCGACCTACGCCCTCGACTGACTCACTGATACGCAGCCACATGCACACCCTTGACCGCCCGGCCCGACGGGTCGGCCGCGTCGGCAAACGCGGCGTCCCATGCGATGGCCGCCCCGGTGCTGCAGGCCACGCTCTTCTCAACGGGCACCGTCGCCGCCTGCGAGGCCGTGGGGAAGTGGCGGTCGAACAGCGTGCGATAGAGGAAGCCCTCCTTCGTGGTGGGCGTACCGACCACAAAGCGCGTCGCCGCGTCGGCCAACGCGCGATCGCTGACCTGGGCCTCGGCGTGGGCCTTGAGCCCGTCGATCCAGGCATAGCCAACACCGTCGCTGAACTGCTCCTTCTGGCGCCACAGCACCGACTCGGGCAGCCAGCCTTCGAAGGCTTCGCGCAACAGATGCTTCTCGATCCGATACCCGCACATCTTCGCTTGAGCCGGCACCCGCATGGCGTGATCCATGAAGTCGCGGTCGAGGAACGGCACCCGGGCCTCGATGCCCCAGGCGGCCATGCTCTTGTTGGCGCGCAGGCAATCA
>JBNMOZ010000529.1:0-4680 GCA_051276005.1 Bradymonadia bacterium
GACCGCGCCGACCACATACAGGTGGTCTAGGCCGGTGAGCTTGTGTGCGAAGGGCGCCAGCGGATCGTCGATGCGCGTCTCGGCAGCGGTCACCTGAGCGCCTTGCATCCAGAAGGCGACGGTCTTGTCTGCAAGAGCGACGGCCGTAAACAGAGCTCTACGCGGCGCAATGCGCGGCAGGCGCGCGTCTTTGAGCGCCGACGGTGCGGCGCGGTCAAGCACGGCATACAGCCGATCAAAGGCGCTCTGCACCGCGGCGCGCAGCCCGTCCACCGTCGCGTCGCACGCTGCGCGTTCGTCGTCCGGCCGCCGCGCGCATGACTGGAGCCGATCGTCGAGCGCCGAGCGCGCGGCCTGATAGGTGCGCTGGGCCCCGTACCACGCTGACTTCTCAGATTCGGGGAGGCGCTCGATGCGCAGGCGTGCGTCCAGGTCGCGCAAGACCCATGCGCGGGTGGCGTCGAGGCTCGCCAGCGCGTTCGTGGCGTCGCCGTTTGCGAGATGAAAGTCAGCGCTCGCCTCAATGAGGTCATCGCGGTCCGCCAACAACGTGGCGCGGGCATTCGATACGGCAGCACGACGTCCCCGCACCTCGAGCGCGGCGAAGGCCGCCGTCAGCCACTCTTGGGCGTCAGCAGGGCGGTCGCGCAGGCGGGCAACGCGATGCAACCCCAGAGCAGCCTGCCAGATCAGCTCGTCGTTGAATCCGGTCTGTGCGGTCTTGAGGAGCGCGCTGTACATGCGCACGGCTGCGTCGATCTCTCCCGTGCGCCGCGCAACCTCGGCCTCGAAGAGCCGAGCGTGTAGGGCTGCGAAGTCGTCGGGCAACTTCGCGAGCTCGCTGAGGCGGTCTCGCGCGGCGTCCAGCTGGCCCTCTTGCAGGTCCATCGCGGCCAGGTTGGTCAGCGCGATGGCGCGCTCGGCTGGCGCGGTCAGGTGATCTAGAGAGCCTTCGAGGTCAGCGCGAACCTGCGACCATCGGCTGCGGTCCTTCTTGAAGGCACGCGCCGCGATCCAGCCGCGAATATTGAGTCGGCGCCCGCGCGCCTCGCCAGCGTCGGGCGTCTCCTGCAGCAGCGCCAGGGCGGCATCGTACTGCCCCAGGTCGCTGTAGAGAGTCGCCAGTTCGTTGGTGATCGTCGTGGTGAGCCGGCCGTCGGCAAATTGGCGCGCGACGCGCCCTGACTGCCGCAGATGGGCAGTGGCGTCGCGAAACATGCCCGTCTCTCGCAGCGCGCAGCCACGCAGATAGTCGACCCGCGCTTGGGCCCAGGCGTCGTGGGTGATGGCGATGACGCGCTGGGCGCGATCGAGCAACGCGTGGGTGGCTTCGAACTCGCGCACGCAGAGCTTCGCCCACGCGGCTGCTCGCAGTCGGCCAGCCTGCTCACTGATCCAGCCGATTGCGCCCGCGTCGGCTGCTGCGGTTTCATAGGCGCCGGCCGCCGCCTGCAGGTTGCCCGCGGCGATCCAAGCGCGGGCTTCAGCCACTTTGACCGAGACCCGGTCCATCCCCGCCGGCGCGCTGACCGTCGCCCAGAACGCCGGCCGATCCGCCACATCGAGCGCCTCAGCCTCAACCGTCAACCGCGCGATCACCGCCGACGGCTCGGGCACCTTCGCGAACCGCACCGGCCAGCGCGTCTGCCGCGCGTCATCCTCGAGCACCAGATCCCAGCGCCCGATCGGGAGGGGCGCCTGAATGCGAATGCGCTGCACATCATCGACGGGTTCAACGACGATCGTCAGCGGCACGCGCTGGTCCATGCCCACGGCAAACGCCGACCACTGCCCCTGGGCTGGGGGGGCGACCACGATGGGCGCGCGCTGGTCGTCGAATCGGGGCACGGGCTGCTCTCCCTCCAGTCGAATGCCCCGAGTGCCCGCCAGTTGGGCACCCTGCAGGGGCGTCTTGGCCACATGCGGCGGCATGACCGCGAACACGATGACCGCCACCGCGCCGATCACCAGCGCGGCGATGAGGGCGTGGCGTACCGCAGGGTCGGAGAGCTTCATGCGCCGGAACGTACATAGCTCGCCGGCCCGCGACAAGGCGGCCAAACGCTCGGTCTACACAGGAGTGGGCGAAAGGTGGGGCGGTCTTTTTTGATTTATTGCAAGACGTCGATCTATCGGGGTGACCGACGATCAGGACTGGCGCCAGTTGCGACGATCAGACCGCGTAGGTGGGGGCGTCCAAAGTCGTGCGATCCAGCGCCATCAGGCGCTTCGCGCGGGGCCCGATCTCGGGCAGGGCGTGGGTATAGAACCAGCGACACGCCCACAGCTTGCCCTCGTAGAACTCGCTGTCTTTACCCGTGGGATCCGCGACGAGCGCCGTGCGGGCCACCTTGGCCTGCGCCAGCCAGCGCCACGCGATGACCACATGTCCGAGCAGGTGCAGATAATCAGTCGCGTTCGCGAGGAACAGGCGCGTGTCGCCCTTCATGGCCGGGGGCATCAACGCCATCGTCGTCTGCTTGACCGTGTTGAGCGCGTGCCCGAGCGCGGCGATGAAGTCGGCGAGCACCGGATCGCTCGCCGCCTCCTCGATCGTCGCTTTGATGAGCTGGCCCAGCTGCGCCAGGGCCTTGCCGCCGTCGCGGGCGATCTTGCGGCCCAGCAGGTCCATCGCCTGGATCGCCGTGGTGCCCTCGTGGATCGCGTTGAGGCGGTTGTCGCGGTACAGCCGCTCGACGGGGTAGTCGCGGGTGTAGCCGTAGCCACCCAGCACCTGGATCGCGAGGCTGTTGCCCTGGGTGCAGTACTCCGAGGGCCAGGCCTTGGTGATGGGCGTGAGCAACCCGAGCAGCTGGCCGGCAGCGTGGCGCTCTTGTTCGGTCTCGGCCGTCAGCTCGTCGTCGACCAGCCGGGCGCAGTACAGCACCAAATCCAGCGCGCCCTCGCTGTACGCCTTCTGCGCGAGCAGCATGCGGCGCACGTCGGCGTGCTCGATGATCATCAACTCGGGCGCGCTCGCATCGCGGTTGTCGGGGTGGTGTCCCTGGGGACGCTCGAGGGCATACGCCTTCGAGTTGCGGTGCCCGGCGATGCCCTGAACGGCGGCCACCAGGCCCACCCCGATGCGCGCCTCGTTCATCATCATGAACATGAGCTTGAGGCCCCGGTTGGGCTCACCCACCAGCTCGCCGATGCTCTCGCCGCCGTCGCCGAAGGTCATCACGCAGTTGATCGTGCCGCGGGACCCCATCTTGTGATTGATGCCGGTGCACCGCACGTGATTGTCGACGCCGGTCGACCGCCCGTCCTCGTCGATCCGGTAGCGGGGCACGATGAACAACGAGATGCCGCGCGTGCCGGCGGGGGCGTCGGGCATGCGCGCCAGCACCAGATGCCCGATGTTCTCCGACAGCTCATGCTCGCCGCCCGAGATCCACATCTTGTCGCCAGCGATCGCATAGCGACCGTCGTCGCGGGGGATCGCCTTGCAGCGCGTGTTGCCCAATGACGAGCCCGCGTGGGGCTCCGAGAGGCACATGGTGCCGAACATGCGGCCTTCGATCATCGCGCCGGTGAACCGTTGCTGCGCGGGGGTGCCGAAGGTCTGCAGCAGGTTCGCCGCGGCCATCGTCAAGCCCGCGTAGGCGGCCGTGCCAGTGTTCGCGCTGTAGAAGAACGACAGGTAGCCCAGGGTGACCAGATAGGGCAGCTGCAAACCGCCATGGGCCGCGTCGAAGGTGCTCGCCATGAAGCCCGCTTCGATGAAGGCGTCCAGCGCCGGCTTGACCTCGGGCGGCAGCACGACGGTGCCGTCATCGCCGAAGTTGGGCTCCTCGGCGTCGCCGCGGGCGGCGTGGGGGGCGAACTGCGCGGCCGACATGTCGCGGGCGATCGACAGCATCGCCTCGAAGTCGGCGCGGTCGTAGTCGACGAAGCGGTCGCGGGTACACAGGCTCGCGGCGTCATGCACCTCGAACAGCAGAAATTCGAGGGTGCGGCGGTCGAGAAACAGCGGGACGGCGCTCATTGAACTCTCCAATCATCCATCCGACGCACGCAGTCTGGGACACGCGGCGGCGCGCGTCGACCGTCTGCAACACAAACGTCTCCACGGGGCGTCGCACGGGCCGCGCGCGCGCCAGCGGTTACTAGCCCTATTCTCTTCGTCGGCCCGCGTGGCACTGTCGCGATATGAAATACGCCTGCGTGCTGAGCGTCCTGCTCTTCTTTGCTTGTGATGACGGCGCATCGACGCCCGCCCCGGCCGCGCTCGTGGACGGGGCGCTCATTGACGCGGCGATCGTCGATGGCGCGTTCATCGACGAGGGCGCGTCCGACGCCGCGATCGATCAGCGCGTCATCGACGCAGCGCCACCCGACCTGGGCCCGCCCCCGACGTATGCCGCGTGCTTCGCCGATCAGATGGGCGCGCTGCGTCCCGGCTACGACGGGCTCAATCCGATCATCGGGCATCACTGCCACGGGACGAATCATCAAGACATTCAGGGCATTGAGCGCGTCGTCTTCCTGGGTGATTCGGTCACCACCGGCACCCCACCCACGCAGCTGCCCCAGTTCTATCGGGCGCTCGTCGCCAACGAACTCAAGGTGCGCTTTGGCGAAGACCTGATCGTCGAAGACTGCTCGCAGTTTGGCGCACGGACCGACGACTTCTTTAAGCCTGACGCGCAGTTGGGCAAGTGCTTCCCCCAGGGCGGC
>JBNMOZ010000530.1:0-4673 GCA_051276005.1 Bradymonadia bacterium
TGCCTGGTTTAAGCAGCACCCCTTGCCACCCAAGGCGCAAAGCGACGCCGCGCGGCGACGCTTCCTCGATGACATCGAAGCGGAGTCGGTCCAAATCAAGGGGCTCGGCACAGCGCGCGGCCCGATCGCCTTTGTGCTGGGCAACGTGCTTCTGAGTCGCAACGGCTGGACTCGAACAGAAGCCTGGATGGCGGTGCCGTTCGACACGCTCTTCTTTGAGGGGGTGTTCAACCTCCTGCATCAGGAGATCCGCACGGCACCCATCGAGCTGCGTTCGGGGGTAGGCTTCGACAATCGCGTCGAGCTGCGTACGTCGACCGAATGGACCAGCGTCCAGGTGCCCAAGGCGTTCGCGCTCGAATCGCCGTTTGGCGAGTACACCTTCGCTGTATCCAAGGGGGCCAATGGGCCGGTCTTCTCCGAGCGTTTCAGCGTGAATGCGCAGGCCGTCTCAGCCGCACGGTGGCCCGAACTACTTAACTTTCTGCGCGCAATCCGTACCCATCGAGAGCGCCTCATCACATGGCGGAAGGCAGGATGATGCGCGCTTTGCTGATCACTATCGCGTGCGCGGTCGCCTCGACGACCCAGGCCAAAACTCTCATCTTTGAGCCGGTGCCGGCCGACGATATCGACGCCGCAGTTCTCGCCAGCCTCAAAGCCGCTCTGAGCAAACATCCGCACGCCGTGCACTCCGGCTGGGTCCTCGATCCGACGGCCGAAGCCCGGCGTCAGAAGGCCGATTTGTGGATGCAGGTCTGGTTCGAGAACCCGCAGGGCGAGCGCGCGGTTTGGGCACGCGTGCAGAGCGTCGACGGCGAGATGGGGTGGTGGGTGCGGCTCGACGATATCAGCGACCCCAAGAAGGTTGGCACGACCCTCGCTCAGGAGATCCTGCGCAAGTCGACCCGATCCACGGGCGGCGACGCAATGCAGATGAGCGACGCGGCGCTGCCGCCGATGCCGCGCCCAGCCGCTCGAGTTCGGCGCGATGGGCTGTCGGTGAACATCAATCCGGTGGGCATGCTGGCCTTCGATTGGTATACCATTCAGGTGGGCCAGCTCTTGTCGGGCTATCACTACCTGGGCGCCGAGGTGTCCTACCGGTCGCACGCATTCAAAGACACCGAGACCGTGGGTCATAACCTCGTTCTTCAAGCCATCTATCGGCTCCACTTGCGCGGGCATCAAGACTCATCCTTCCTCTATCTGGCGCCCACCTTTGTCGACACGCAGGGCATCGTCGATCAGGGCGAGAACGGCCAGACGCTGGTGCCGGTCGATCATCAGACGCACACGGTCTTCGGGGGTGCTGGGGTGCGGTGGTACTGGGACGTCGGGTTGAACATCACGGCGCGATTGGGCTTGGCGTTGACCAGGTCCGAGGGCCCCGAGCGGACGCACAGTGCGTTGACCGGCGAAGCTGAGAAGCTCGACTTTGAACTGACCGCAGGCTGGGTGTTCTAACGAGCGATCGCTGGCGCCGTTCGCCTGATCGCATTCTCCGAATAATGATCTTCAGATCATTCGGATTCACTAAACGGCGCCGGCCCGTCATCGTCATGACCAAGGAGGCCACCATGCAAACGAGCCACGCCCACGCCCAAGCACTCCGCGCCCTGGCTCGAGTCAGCCTGACCTTCGCGGTCATGGGCTGCATCGAAGACCCGGCCGCGTTCGATTCACCCACCGCCGACGCTGCGCTGGACGCCGCGATCGATGCAGAGGTCGACACGGAGTTCGACGCTGAACTCGACGCGACGCTGCCACCCATTACGCCCGACGCCGAGATCTTCGTCGACGCGCTCGTCGATCCAGAGGTGCCGGACGGCGAGCCGGTCGAGCTTGACGCCGGCCCAGACGCCCTGGTCGCCGACGGCAGCGTCGACGCGATGGTCGACTGTGGCCCGTGGCGCGATGACCCCGAGTTTTGGGAATGCTGTGACGAGCACCCCATGACTCAGAGCTGCAACCCCTGGGGGCCGCCGATGCCGCCCGCCTTCGTGCTCGCGTGAAGGCCCCCGGCGCGGTGAGCGCGCACCCGACCCTCGACCTGCGCGACGCGGCCCGCTCATTGGCGCCGACGCTGCCCGTCGAGCCGTCAGATCGCGCCGCCGCGATCGCCACTTGGCGCGGCCGAATGGTCAACGAATACGGATCAGCGCGGGTCTTCACCGCGCTCGCCGATCAGCTGGTCGAGGCCGACGCCGACGCGAAGTGGATCGACGCGGCCCGCCGCATGGCCGATGAGGAGCGACGCCATGGCGTGCTCTGCGGCGCCGTCGTCGAGGCCTTGGGCGGTGAAGCCCGGGCACCCGCGCTGGCGGAAGAGTCGATGCCCATCCACGCCGACGTCGATCGCTTCGAGGCCGTCACCCGCAACATCTTGAGCATCTGCTGCTTGAGCGAGAGCGTGGCCGTCGCGCTCATCGGCGCCGAGCGCTTGCAGATGCCCGAGGGCGGGCTGCGCGACGTGCTCACCGAGATCTGGTCCGACGAGGTGGGGCACGCGCGTTTTGGTTGGCGCTGGCTCGCGACCCACCGCGATCAACTGCCAGCGCAGAGCCTGGGCGCCTACTTGCGGATCGCCTTCGCCCACCTCGAAGCCCATGAGCTGGCGCACCTGCCGTTGGGCGGGGCAGGGGATCCGGCGATGGGCGTGTGCACCGGCGCCGACGGCCGCGCGCTGTTCTACAGCGCCGTCTCCCAGGTCATCATCCCGCGCCTGGAGTCGTTGGGGCTGCCCGCCGCCGACGCATGGTCAACCCGTCACGCTGCGTAGAAATTGGGCGGCTTCAACGGGCGTGCTACCGTCGCCGCCGTGCCGTCTATCTACACCCACCCTGCCTTCGTCGCGCTGCATCGCGCCTTCCACGATCCGACCAGTCGCGCCCAGCGATGGATCGAAGGCGGCATCTATCTGTGCATCGCCATCTCGGTGGCGATCCTGTGCTTAGAGCTGTGGTGGGGCCCCAAAGACCCGACCGTCGTCGCGTTGCAGCCCCTCGATATCGCGCTCGTCTGGATCTTCATCGTCGAGATCGTGCTGCGCGTGGCGACCTATCGCCCGCCCGAGGTGGGCTTCTTCGTGCCCAAGGCGTCGCGACGCGCGCGCATCGAAATTCTCGGTCGGCTTGCGTTCTGCTTTCGGCCCCTGGTGCTCATCGACATCATCACCGTGCTCGCGGTTGTGCCCGCCCTGCGGGGCTTGCGCGCGGTTCGACTGCTGCGCCTGCTGCGCGGCACCAAGGTCTTTCGCTACAGCAACCCGTTCGGCAGCCTGGCCCGCGCCTTCGAAGAGAACGCCCTCTTGTTTGGGCTCGGCCTGAGCCTGCTGGGGGCCTCGACCGTCGTCGGCGGCATCACGCTGTTCTTCGTCGAGCACGGCGCGAACGCCAAGATGCAGACCATGGGCGACGGTATTTGGTGGGCGCTCGTGACGCTGACCACGGTCGGCTATGGTGACATCTCGCCGGTGACGGGCGTCGGCCGAGCCATCGGCGGGTTGCTGATGGTCACCGGCCTGTTCAACCTGGCGCTGTTCGCAGGCATCGTCGGGCACGCGCTGCTCGGCTCGGTCCTCAGCATTCGAGAGGAGCAGTTTCGCATGACGGGCTACGTGAATCATCTGGTCGTCTGTGGCTACGACGCCGGCTCGCGGCTGGTGCTCGACTCGCTGCTGGCCGAGAACATGGGCGACGAGCGCATCGTGATCTTCGCCAACACCGAGCGGCCGCCCGAGGTGCCCTCGGAGTTCACCTGGATCAAGGGTGAGCCCACCTACGAGGCCGAGTTGCCCAAGGCGCGGATCGCGTATGCGCGAGCGGTGGTGCTCATCGGATCGCGCAGCCTGCTGCCGCAACAAGCCGACGCCCAGACCATTTTGACGGCGTTTACGATCCGCGGCTATATGCGCAAGCACTCGGCCACCGCGAATCGCGCTGCGCCTCTGCATATCGTCGCTGAGGTGCAAGACAACGAGAACGCCGAGCATGCGCGCAAGGCGGGCGCCGATGAGGTCATCGCGACGACCCGCCTGGGCTTCAACCTGCTCGCCCATGCCGTGCACGAACCCGGCACCGGCACGATCATGAGCGACATCGTCTCGGTGAGTTCGCACAACCTGTACGTGGGGCAGCGGCCGCGGGGCGTCGCCACAGGCACGTTTGGCACCCTGGCTGCGGCCGTGCGCAAGAAGACCGGCGCGCTGATCTTGGGGGTGCGTGTCGACGGCGAGGATGTGATGAACCCGCATGACGGCACCTTCGTGCCCGACGACGCGCTGCTGCTGTATATGGCCGAAAAGCGCGTGCTGAAGAGGAGCTAGAGCGCCGTAATTGGGCGCCGGCCGCCGCGCGTCATGCCGGGCGACTCCGCTGACCCACTCCGCGTCGAGCGTTGGGCAAGTACCCTTTTTGTTCTGATTAAAGGAGCGCCAACATGAACCACCCGCGGATGGCCGACGGTTTGGTTGGCTCGGGCGCTACTCTGAGGTGCTGCGGGCTTCAGCAAGAATCTTCGCGAAGTCGTCCTCGCTGAGCACCGGCACGCCGGCCTTCTCGGCCTTGGTCAGCTTGCTGCCGGCCTTGCCCGCGTTGCCGACCACCAAATAGCTGAGCGTCTTGCTCACGCCGCTGGCCTTCGTGCCACCCAACTCAACCACCGCCGCCTGG
>JBNMOZ010000531.1:0-4673 GCA_051276005.1 Bradymonadia bacterium
GAGTTCATCCTGGGCGTGGTGCTCGCCCCGACGGCGTTCACGATCGTCTGGTTCGCCGTCTTTGGTGGGGTGGGCCTGGCAGAGGACTTCGCGAGCAACGGGGCCATCGGCGCGGCGGTCAAGGCCGACTTCACGGTGGCCTTGTTCCAGCTCTTCGAGCGCCTGCCCGGGACCAGCGTGCTGGGCGTGCTCGCGCTGCTGCTGGTGTTCGTCTTCTTGGTGACGAGCGTTGATTCGGCGACCTACGTGCTGGGCATGTTGACCAGTGGGGGCGTCTCAAACCCGCCCACGATGCGCAAGCTGGCGTGGGGCGTCGCGCTGGCTCTGATGGGCGGCGCGCTGTTGCTGATTGGCAACATCGACCTGATCAAGGCGCTCTCAACGATCGGCGCCATGCCCTTCGTGCCGATCCTGATTCTTCAAGTCGTAGCGCTGTTCATCGCGCTGCGGGTTGATAGGCGGGCCCAGCCGCACGCCGAGCAGCAAGATGGTCAGGAGGCCGACCAGGGGGCCGATCAGCGCGCGGCCTGAGCCCGCTCTTCGAGGGCCGCTTGCAGCTGCTGCAGCCCGTACTTCAGATCGCCCATCAGGTCGTCTCCGATGTCTTGCGCGAGCTCCTCTTCGAAGGCCATGAGCACCGCGAGCCCATCGAGCAAGCCGCGGCCGGGGGTGCGGCTGAAGCGCACCAGCCGCGCCCGCCGATCGACTGGATCGGGCGTGCGCTCAACCGCGCCCATCGCTTCAAGCTCTGCCACCAGCTGACCCACCGCCTGCTTTGAGATGCCCATGCGGCGGGCGATCTCTGAGGGCCGAGTGCCGTCGAGATCGATATGCGGGAAGACCGCCGTATGCGACGGGCGCAGCCGCGGGGCGCCATCGGGCACCGGGACGCGACCCACCGCCTGCTCGTTGAGCAACCGGGCGCAGCGCATCAGCAGCTGGGCCATGCTGGCGTTCTTGGCGGCGTGCAGCCGGATGGCGAAGTCGTCAGTCATGCCTGCAGCATGGGCGCCGCGTTAACTTTAGTCAATCCTACTTGACTAAATGAGCGACATCCGGTTGATTGCAGGTCGTCAAGTTGGATTGACTATCTAGGAGGCCAAGCCATGGACCGCATCGCCGATGACATCTACGCCCTGACGGGCGACCTCTTTATGGGAC
This sequence comes from Bradymonadia bacterium, assembly GCA_051276005.1. Taxonomy (GTDB): domain Bacteria; phylum Myxococcota_A; class Bradymonadia; order UBA7976; family UBA1532; genus JBNMOZ01. The sequence continues at coordinate 1,162 of JBNMOZ010000531.1, forward strand.
TGATGCACTTCCCGTTGCGCATGTTGGTCATCCGACTGCCCGCCGGGCTTGTCGTATGGTCGCCGATCGAGCTCGATGATGCGCAGGCGGCCGCCATCGACGCGCTGGGCACGGTGCGCTGGATCATCGCGCCCAACGCCTTTCATCACCTGCACTTGGGCGACGCGATGCGGCGCTGGCCCGACGCAGCGCTCATCGCGCCCGAAGGCCTCGCCGAGAAGCGCCTGGATCTCGACCTCAGCGCCGCCACGAGCCTCGCGTCGCCACCCGCCGAGTTCGCCGGCATCCTCAAGGCCCGGCGCATCGATGGATCGGCGAAAATGAACGAATGGGTGCTGCTGCATACGCCCAGCAAGACGCTCATCGTCAGCGACCTCATCTTCAACATTCACGCGGTCAAGCGCTGGTCGGCGTCGCTGATCTTCCGCTTGGTGGGCGCCTGGAAGCGCTGCGCGCAGTCGCGCATGTGGCGCCTCTTCGTCAAGGACCACTCGGCCGCGGCTGCCTCGTTGGCCGTGGTCATGGCGTGGGACTTCGACCGCCTCGTGATGGCCCATGGTGACGTGATTGAGACCGGCGGCCAGGCCGCGCTCGCGCAGGCGACGCCCTGGATGCAGTCCGGCCAAGAGCGCCTCGATGCCCCCGCGACAGGCGGCTGATAGCCCATCGCGCTCGCACGGGTGTGCGTCAGCGTGCGTTGACGCGCACGAGTGACACCGACGATTCGCCCTCGTTGGCGGTCAAGAAGACGGGCCGCCCGTCGCTGATGCCGGCGGCGATGCCCTCGGTGCCCAAGCTGCTCTCGGTGCTGGCCGTACCCGAGTCGTCTTGCCCAACCTTGACCACCGCAAACGGCGCGCCCGGGATCCCGCCAGTGACGTCCCAGATGGCGATCGCGCCGGCGTGTTTGAGGCTGGCGGCGAGCCATGAGCGGCCCTCGACGTCGAGCACGGCCAGCGAATCGGGCCGAAACGGCGCGGTGCTCCAGCTCTCCAAGTTGCGTGGCAAATCAGCGGGCACGTCGGCGGCCGAGATGCGCACCTGGCCTTCGAAGGCGCCATCGAGGTCGAAGAAGGCCAGGGTGTCGTTGTATTCGCCGGCGGCGACGAAGTGCGCCGCACCGGTGCCGTCGACGACGCATTGCACGCCGTCGGGCCAGGGCTCAGCGCCATCGTCGCGCACCGGATAGGGCGTCAAGGTGACCGCATCCAAGTCGTGATGGAGGATGGCATCAGGGTCGTCGCCCACCAGCGCCGAGCGTCGCAAGAACAGCACCTCATGGGTGTCCTGCAGCGTCACGGCCACGCGATCGCCGTCGGGCGCGAAGATGACCTGCTCGGGCTCGCGGCGTCGACCGTCGGCCGTGTCGGCCATATGCACCTGGGCCCGCACCCGAGCGCGGGTCGGGTCGCCATCCGGCAGCTCGATGATGCTGACGCTGCCGCTCACCTCGGCCACCGGACACTTGCCGTCGTTGTAGTCGACCTCGTCCGCGGTCACCGCCCACCGATCATCGCCGCTGATGTCGACGGCGTCGGGCATAGGACCCACCGCGAGCTGGCTGAGCACCGCGCCGAACGACTCGCCCGGCGTCAAGTCGACGAAGACCAGCTCGCCCTGGCAATCGGTGATCACGCCGTCGGTCGTGATGGGCAGCGTGCGCGTCACGGCCGCGAAGCGTCCCGCCGAGTCGAAGTCGACATGCGTCAACTCGCTCTCGGTGGCGTCGTTCGCAAACAGGCGCACGCTCTGCAACTCGGTCAGGCCGGTCGGGCTGACGGCGAGCAAGGTCAGCTTGCGGGCCTTGGACGCGATGAGCACTGCCCGGTCGCCGGCAGGCAGGAGCTTGATGACCTCGCTGTTGTCGTCGGCCCCGAAGACGAGGGTCATGACGTGCTCGACGTACGCCGGGGCCGCGGCCGGATCGGTGCAACCAGCCGCGACCGAGAGGGCGATAAAATAGAATAGGGTTCGCATGTTAGGCTCCAGTCCTTGATCTCGTATTAGAAGCGCAGTTCGAGCTGCGCTGTGGTCTCGTCGTTGTTGAATGCCGGGCCGCCACGGGCCTCGCGGAGCAGGCTGTGTTCGACCCGCAACCACAGCACCCGGCGGTAGACGCGCAGACGGCTCGCGAGGGTCAAGACCGTCCAGTCCCAGCTGACCGCCTGGCTGACGCTGCGCACCCGCAGGGCGGCCGCGTTGTGGAGCCGGTAGATCTCGCCCCGCACGATGAGCGCGCCTGCGGGCAGCCACGACCCGGGTCGCAGGGTGACGTCGACGCCCGCCTGCAGCAGCGCCGTCGATCGCCGCAACAGGCTCTCGCGGGCCGTCACATATTCCGCGCGGGCGAGCACGGCGCCGACCCGCCAGTCGACGCGCCCGCCCGCCCACCAGAGCGTCGAATCCTGCTGGCGAGGATCCTGATCGTTGAAGCCAGGTAACCGCCGGAAGCCTTCGACTTGATTGCGCAAAGTGTCAGTGCCTCCGTCAGGCACGAGGCGCCCAACGAACCCGAAAGCCTCGACGCGCAGGCCGGCGTACCGAGCCGCCATGCGCGCGCCGTAGATGGTCTCGCCCCCCGAGATTGGGCGCGCATCGTCGTGGATCAGCAGCGCGATGGTCCCCCCGGGGCTGGCGTCGTTGACGGGCGCAGAGGCCAAGGGCCGCACTTGAGCCACGCTGATGCCCCCATCGATGCCCCAGCCTTGGCCCCGCCAGGCCGCCTCGACGACCGCGTGAGCCTCGGCCCGATCCCACCAAATGCGCTGCGCCAGCGACGCCCGCCGCGTCTGCGGATCGACGCTGACGAAGGGCCGCGCGAAGCCGAGTTCGGCGTGGATTGACACGCTCTCGGTGGGATCCCACTGGCCGTCGAGCCAAGCGGCGCGCGCATAGGCGGCCTCGGGCGAGAAGCGCAGCTCTGTCAGCAAGGCGAGCCCATCGGGCGTCTGCAAGCGCGGGGCGAGTCGAACGCGGTCGAGGCGCAGGTAGGGGCTGCGGGTGCCCAAGGAGCGGGTGTCGGTGGCGCTGTCGCGGCCTTCGCCGCCCGCGCCTTCGATGTCGAGCCACGACAGCTCGGCTGCGCCCTTGAGGACCAGGCGCAGACCGTCGGGCCCATCGATCGCGAAGCGAGGGCGCGCCCGATCGTCTGCGAAGGGATCGAAGCCGGCGCATGCCGTCGACGCGCTGAGCGTCAGCGCCAAGCCCAACGTCGCGGCCACGACTGAGGCCGCAGCCAGTCGGAGTTCGGTAAATCGAAGAGCACACGCGCGCATGAAGCACCGCGGCCACGCCCAGCGGATCGAAGGTGGATCACACCTTCGTTGGTCGCATCCCTCCGCTGGCATGACCCAGATCAGGTTGTACGGGTGTGTTCTCAGCCCAGACGATTTGTCCAGGCACCCCGAGCGACAGGTCGGATGTACTCGACTCGGGGTCGATCTGGCAACGGGGTCGATCTGGCAACGGGGTCGATCTGGCGACGGGGTCGATCGGCCGACGGGGTCGATCGG
>JBNMOZ010000532.1:0-4663 GCA_051276005.1 Bradymonadia bacterium
GCCCTTGTCGATCTCGTCGACGAGCGCGCCGTTGAGCTTGACGAACCCGCGGGAATACTCTGCGAATCCACGCACTTCACGGTCGATGTCGATGACGTCGCCGGGCACGCCGATGACGCGCTTGATGTAGTCGGTCGATTCGTCACACGGCCAGCGGAACACGACCACGTCGCCGCGCTCGGGCACCGACCACTGGGTCACCATCGAGTCGGTGAAGGGCATGCGCACGCCGTACGAGAGCTTGTTGACGAACAAGAAGTCGCCCACCGCGAGCGTCGGCACCATCGACCCCGACGGGATCGTAAACGCCTCGATGACGAAGGCGCGCAGCAGCAAGGCGACGCCCACGGCCAAGCCGATGGACTCGATGTACTCGCGCATCGGGCTCTTGCGGAACTCGCCCAGATACAACTCGGAGTAGTCGTCGAGGGCCTTCATCGCGTCGTAGATCGCGACGACGTCCTTGCCCTTGTTGGCCTCGATGAGGCGGTCGAGGGCGCCCTGCACCTCGGCGGTGCGGGCGGGATCGATCTTGTTGCCGTGCTTCTTGATCAGGCGCTTGGCCGACTTGATCACGGCCTTGGCGCGCTTGCGGGCCTTGCCCAGTCGCGGCTTGCCAGGGCTGTTGGCGTTTTGGGCGTCCGCCATTAGTCGACCTTGAGGACCGCGAGGAAGGCCTCTTGAGGCACTTCGACGTTGCCCACCTGCTTCATGCGCTTCTTGCCCTTCTTCTGCTTCTCGAGGAGCTTGCGCTTGCGCGAGATGTCACCGCCGTAGCACTTGGCCGTGACGTCCTTACGCAGGGCCTTGACGGTCTCGCGCGAGATGATCTTGCTGCCGATGGCCGCCTGGATCGCCACGTCGAACTGCTGGCGGTTGATGACCTTGCGCAGCCGCTCACACAGCGTCTTGCCGCGGGCGTAGGCGCTGTCGCGGTGCACGATGACCGAGAGCGCGTCGACGTTCTCGCCGTTGAGCTTGATGTCGAGCTTGACCAGGTTCGAGGTCATGTAGCCGTCGACCTCGTACTCGAAGCTGCCGTAGCCACGCGTGCAGCTCTTGAGTCGATCGAAGAAGTCGAAGACGACCTCGCCGAGCGGCAGGTGGTAGGTGATCATCATGCGGTTGGTGCCCGCGTAGTCCAGGCTGATCTGGACGCCGCGGCGCTCCTCGCAGAGCTGCAGGACCGGGCCGACGTACTCCGAGGGCACGTGGATCGTCGCCTTGATGATGGGCTCATCGATCCGCGCGATGTCGGGCGGCTCGGGCAGCAAAGACGGGTTGTCGATCTGCAACTCTTCACCATCATTGGTGAAGACGTTGTAGACCACCGTCGGCGCCGTCGTGATGAGGTCCATGTCGAACTCGCGTTCGAGGCGCTCCTGCACGATCTCGAGGTGCAGCAACCCCAAGAAGCCACAGCGGAACCCGAAGCCGAGCGCCGCTGACGTCTCGGGCTCGAAGCTGAAGGCCGCGTCGTTGAGCTTGAGCTTCTCGAGGGCCTCGCGCAGCGCGGGGTAGTCCGAGGACGTGATCGGGAACAGACCCGAGAAGACCACCGGAGTGACCTCTTTGAAGCCCGACAGCGGCTGGGCAGTGTCTTTGTGCTCAAACGCGACCATGGTGTCGCCGACGCGGGCGTGGCGCACCTCTTTGATGTTCGCGATGACGAAGCCGACGTCGCCCGAGATGAGCTCGGTGACGGCCGTCGCTTCGGGCATGAACGCCCCGACCTCGAGCACCTCGTAGCTCTGGTCGGTGGCCAGCATGTGGATCTTGCTGCCCTTGCCGACCCGGCCGTCCATGACCCGCACGAGCATGATGATGCCGCGGTAGTTGTCGTACCAGCTGTCGAAGATCAGCGCCCGCAGCGGCTCGGCCGAGTTGTCGTCGGGCGGCGGGATGTAGTCGATGATCGCCTGCAGCACGTCCTCGACGCCCAGGCCGGTCTTGGCCGAGGTGTGGATCGCGTTGGACGTGTCGAGCCCGATGATCTCTTCGATCTCGGCCTTCACCCGATCAGGGTCTGCGGCAGGCAGGTCGATCTTGTTGATGATCGGGACGATCTCAAGGTCGTTGTCGAGCGCGAGGTAGACGTTGGCGAGCGTCTGGGCTTCGACGCCCTGAGATGCATCGACCACCAGCAGCGCGCCCTCACAGGCGGCGAGGCTGCGCGAGACTTCGTAGGTGAAGTCGACGTGGCCGGGCGTGTCGATGAGGTTGAACTCGTAGCTCTCGCCGTCCTTGCCGATCCAGGGCAGGCGCACGGCCTGGGCCTTGATCGTGATCCCGCGCTCTCGCTCGAGTTCCATGGAGTCGAGGAACTGCGCTCGGTGATCGCGGTCAGCGACACTGCCCGTCAGCGACAGGATTCGATCCGCGAGGGTCGACTTCCCGTGGTCAATGTGAGCGATAATCGCGAAATTACGAACTTTTTTAGTCATCGACAGGGCCGCCCGGGGGCAATTCCGGCGCATTATACGGCGCATCGACTCTTTTGCAACCGCGCTGGATCCAGGCACCGGATCCTGGCCCCCGATCCAGGGCTCACTGCAGGCGGCGCGGTGCGGCGCCTTGACGCGGACCGCTCTGGTGCCGGATGAAGGACATCAGACTTTCGACCCCGAGGCCCCGCATGACCCGCTCCGCGCTGCGTACTGTACTCACTCTTGGTGGCCTCGCCGTCGGCGGCCTGACCCTGGGAGGCCTGATCCTGAGCGGCTGTGGCGGCTCGTCCGAAGCCGTCTCGAAGACCCCGGCCGAGGCGCGTCGCAAGGACGCTCTGAAGAAGGACATCAACCGCGACGGGATCCCCGATGTGTGGCGGCATATGGTCGGTGAGGACGGCAAGAAGGTCGTCGGCATGGTCGAGTTCGACATCAACTTCGACGGCAAGGTCGACGTGGTGCGCACGTTCTCAAAGGGCGTGAAGGTTCGCGAAGAGATGGACATGGACTTCGACGGCAAGTTTGACGTCATCAACATGTTCGAGAACGGCCAGATCGCCCGCAAGGAGCTCGATCTACACTTCGACAGCAAGCCCGACATCATCAAATACTTCAAAGAAGGGCAGATCGACCGCCTCGAGAGCGACAGCGATGGCGACGGCAAGGTCGACTACTGGGAGTACTACAAGAACGGCAAGCTGAGCCGGAAGGGCAGCGACGAGGACGGCGACGGCAAGCCCGACGACGACCGCTGGATCGAATCGGAAGGCTGATCGCGCGCCCGGCCAAAGGTGCAGCCCGCTCAGGAGCCGCTCAGGAGCCCCTCAGGGCAAGCCCCCGCGCCGAAGCAGGTCAGGAAAACCTGAGCGCCGGCGCCTCTGCCTCGCCGTCGACGTCCACCGTGATGTGCGACGCGCCCTCGAACCGCCCCTCCACCAGCGCCAGCGCCAGCGGGTTCTCCAGCAACTGGGTGATCGCCCGCTTGAGCGGCCGCGCGCCGAAAGCCGGGTCATAGCCCACGTCGGCCAGCACCCGGTACGCATCCTCGCTCACCGTCAACGTCAGGTCGCGCTGGGCGAGCCGATCGATCAGGCGCTGCAGTTGAATGCGCACGATCGCGTTGAGGTGGGTCCGCTCGAGCGGGTGGAAGATGATCTGATCATCGATCCGGTTGAGAAACTCGGGCCTGAAGTGCTGGCGCACGGCCTCACGCACCGCCGCCTCGGCGTCTTGGGGGGTGGTGGTGGGCACCCCGCCGCCCAGGTTGCTCGTCATCAAGATTACGGTGTTGCGGAAGTCGACCGTGCGGCCCTGGCCGTCGGTCAGCCGCCCGTCATCGAGCAGCTGCAGCAACACGTTGAACACCTCGGGGTGCGCCTTCTCGACCTCGTCGAGCAGCACCACGCTGTAGGGTTTGGTGCGCACGGCTTCGGTCAGCTGGCCGCCGGCCTCATAGCCCACGTATCCGGGCGGGGCGCCGATGAGCCGCGAGACGGCGTGGCGCTCCATGTACTCTGACATGTCGAGGCGGATCATTGAGCGCGGGTCATCGAAGAGGAACGTGGCCAGGCTGCGCGCCAGCTCGGTCTTGCCGACCCCGGTGGGTCCAAGCAGCAAGAAGCTGCCGATCGGGCGATCCGGGTCACCCAGACCCGCCCGCGCCCGGCGGACTGCGTTTGAGACGGCCTTGATCGCGGTGTCCTGCCCGACGACCCGCTTGTGCAGCTCGTCTTCCATCTGCGCCAATCGGCTGCGCTCTGACGCCATCAGGCGCTCGGCCGGCACGCCCGTCCAGCGGCTGACGACGGCGGCGATGTCGTCGGGGCCAACCGCCTGGCGCAAGAACCGGGTGCCCTGGGCCTGCAGGTCGTCCAGCTTCGCCTCGGCCGTGGCCAAAGCCGCGCGCAGGTCGCCGCTCTGCGCGTTGAGCGTGGCCATCCGCTGATACAGCTGCTCGCGCGCGTCGTACTCGGCGACGGTGGGCATGGTCTGCTCGAGGCGCTCCATCTCGGAGGTGTGCCGCTCAAGCTGCTCGCGCAGGCCGTTGGCGCGATCCAGGGCCCCGCGCTCCGCCTTCCACGCGCCGCGCAGGGCGTTGGCCTGCTCTTCCAAGTCGGCGACCGACTTGCGAATATCGCGTCCGCGCGCGTCGCTGTCGGCGTCGCGATCGATAGACACCAGCTCGACCCGCAGGCCGGCAAGGCGCCGCTCCAAGT
>JBNMOZ010000533.1:0-4650 GCA_051276005.1 Bradymonadia bacterium
TGGGCGGCGCTGTCGTCGTAGCGGAAGTAGCAGGAGACTTCGAGCGTCTGGCCCTTCAGGCCCATGGCCTTGACTACATGATGAAGCTCAATGCCCTTTACGCCGCTCTTGACGACGTTATGGGTGACGCTGCCGTTGCTCAGGGTCACCGACGCGCTGCCGTTCTGTTGTTGGTTTTGCGCCAAAGCGGGTCCAGCCGCGAGCAGTGACAGGGCGACGACGATGGAATATCGCATGAAATCTCCAAAGGGGTGCGGGGCAGCATGCCGGGCCAAACGCGCGCGCGTCGAGCAGGAAAGTCTAGATGGGACGGATTCTCTTGGCCCATGCATCCGCCCTTGTCCGGGTGAGGCGACCGACAAAGACGGGGCGCCGCCTGCTCAGCCAGCTCGGCCAGCCGCCCGCCAAACGGGCAGGGGGCGATCGTATTCAGGCGGTGCTCAGCAGCGCGGACGGTCGGTCGGTCCCGCGGCAGCCCTTGGTTGCCTGTCGACGCGTCAGCGGCTTACGCGTCGACCACCGCGCGCGCTTGGTGCACCAGAGCGATCACTGCCGTGCGAATCTCGCCCGCGTTGATGGCCCGCCCGAAGGAGAACCAAGCGTGGCGCCCGGCAGCCTTGGACTCGACCAGCAAGCCCGTCGCATCAAGGCGCACGGCCTGCGCGTCGGGGGCGTCAAATTTGGCCAGCGCGGCGCACATCTCGCTCAGGTTATGGCGGTGGTCGTCGTTGAGATGGTCGACCGCATAGGTTGCCGCGTCGCCCAGATCGGCCGGCGCGTCGAGGGCGTCGGCCGGCAGCCAAACGATGCGACCAAAGCCCCCGATGAACCGCACCGCGCGCACTGTATGCATGCGCCAGAAGGCGAAGCTGTGCGTCTTGCGATAGCTGTCGGCCTGGGGCACCCGCTCGGCGTACCGCGCTGACAGCTCGGGCCACTCCGGATCGCTGCCCGCCACCGCGGCCCAGTCGCCCATCACGGTGATGCGCCAACTCGCCTGGGGATCACCCTTCGCCGCCGGATCGTGCACGAACAGCGCGCCGCGGGGATCTTTGCGCAGGTTGCCGGTGTGCGCCGCGATGCGCGCGATGAGGATGAACGGGCGCCCGGCCCGATCGAGGGCAAAGGGCACGACCGATCCAAACGGATAGCCGGCCACCGCGGGCTTCACGCTCGTGGTGCACAGCGTTGCGGTGGGGGTCGTGAGCAGCCACCGCCGCGCATCGTCCGCGGCCGAAGCGCCATGCTCGGCCACGTCGAGTTCAGCGTCGTTCGCGTCAGTCATCAAAGCCTCCAGGCATACAGCACAATGGGGGGCGGCGCTGTCGACCGCCAGCGTCAAGCACGGGGGTCGCGAGCAGAGCGGGACCACCTTGGCCCCTTGAGGCAAGGTCGCGCCCTCGTCTTCACCGATCCGCGGACCTGATCGGCAGCACGGCTCCGCCTCACTGGTGGACGGCCTGGTGCAGGATCTGGTGGAGGGTCTGATGGAGGGTCTGGCGGTGGTTCCAACACCTTTGCCGCGGCTCAAGCTCTTGCAACCTCGACCCGACTACTCCGCGTCGGGCAAGTCCCAGCTCACAAGGAACTGCAGCGCTTCGAGCGGGTAGTTATCGCCCATGGCTCGGGTCGTGAAGTCGTAGGTCTCACCGGGCTGCAACACAACGTCGCGTGAGTCTCGGTCAAGTGCCCGGTCGAGGACGTGCTGCGCGTCGTCCGTCAACGCGATGGTGATCGCCCGCAAGACAGCGGTCTCATCGCCTGAGTTTACGACAGTGCCTTCGGCCGCCCGGCGCTCGCCCAAGACAAGCGCACCTTGCAGCTCAACTTGTGCTCCGGGCACGCCTTCCCACTCCGAGTCGCCTTCGACCGCGAGTTGAATGCCCGTGATCCGTTGGCCCTCGACTTCATCGTCCAACCGCAGACTGCCAAAGATGGGCGCCGACTCGCCGGCCAGAACGCATGTTCCGGTCGCGATGGTGCTGCTCACCAGACCCACAGTCCCATCGACGAAGCCACTGAAACAGTCTTGTACGATGGCTCCGCTCGCCACAGTGCAGTGGACGTCATTGAGCTTTACGAAACACACGGCAGCATCGGTCGGGTTGCTCACCCAGCCACTGAACATCGGCGAGCCGATGTCCTTGTAGGTCACCGACGCATTGTCGAACGTCAGACCCGACTCGGTTGAGGTGACGTTCACGGGCGGGGTCGTCAGCTCGAACTCACCGAAGAGGACTTCGCCCTCGCCACCGCCTCCACCTTCGCCACCGCCTCCGACTCCACCGCCACCAACTCCACCTTCGCCACCGCCTCCACCGCCTCCACCTTGGCCACCGGATCCACCTTGGCCACCGGCTGCGGCGTCGCCGCCTTCGCCAGCGATAGAGGCGTCGTCTACGCCATCCTCAAAATCCTCGTCAAGAGGACAACCCGCCAGGCCAAACGACAACGCCACGACGGCACACCAAGACTTGTTCAACATGTAGTTCCCCATCATTCGCAGGTGCCACCCCAAGTGGCCCCCGCTTTCAGCAGCGGCATCATGCACCGATTTGCCGAACATTTGTCGACCGCCAGCGCAGGTGATCGACAGGACACACGCGAATCTCCAGCAGAGCGCCCCCACCGCGCGGTTCACAGACGCGCAGGCCCTGCAGCACCGGCAGCACAAGGGTCAGGGCGCCTTTACGAGCAGATGCCCTGCCAACATCTTCGCGATCAGCAGCGCGTCGCCCTCGATCTTGACCTGGTGGTCTTCGAAGGGGCCGTCCTTCAGGAACACAGAATCACTTGGGGCACGAAGTCGACCTCGATTGATGATGGGAGCGGCTGCATGCGCGATCGCCGTGCTCTGGCTGTCGCGGGCGTCGGTGGGGGGACGCTGCGATTGCAACGCCTGGTTGCGGTTCATCTCGGGCGTGCGGCTCAACCTCGAAGTTGAGGATCCAGTGGGCGGCGCGAGACGATCGGACTGCGGGGTGCGTCCATCGACGGCGGGCGCGTGCCCCGACACCGGGCCTATCGCCAGCCCTGGGCCGCCAAGGCACGCAAAGCGACTGTCGCGTGATCGATAAAGGCGCGGGTGCGTGCGGGCACGCGTCGGGCCCCGGCGAACACCAAATGAACCGGCAGGGCGTCGGCCTCATCGTCGATCAGCACTCGGGTCAGCGTCCCACGGGCCACTGAAGTACCCGTTTGGTACGACAGCACTTGGGTGAGCCCGAAACCACGCTCGACCAGCTCGATCGCCGCTTGGGCATCGTTGACCACAACGCGTGGCTGAACGCTCTGTTGGCCATCACGAAACCGCCACCAGCGCTGCGCTGTGTGAACAACAACGCTTTGCATTGCCAGGTCAGCGACGCTCTGCGGTACCCCGTGTTCGGCAAGATAGCTGGGCGCGCCGACGACCACCCGGGTGACCTGACCAACCCGCACCGCGTGCAACCCGCTGTCCGGCAAAGTCCCGATTCGGAGCGCGACATCGAGGCCTTCATCGACCAAATTGATCACCCGGTCGAGCAACTGAACGCTGGCCTCGACCGCGGGGTGTACGTCCAAGAAGCTCTGCACGACAGGCATCATATGAAGCCGGCCAAACAGCACTGGCGCGGTGATCGAGAGCCTCCCGGTAGGCGTGGCGTGGCTGCCTCGCGCGGCGTCCTGGGCCTCGGTCACCGCCTCGACGATCCGCCGGCAGTCGTCTAAGTAGCGCGCTCCAATCTGCGTCAGCGAGACGGTGCGCGTGGTCCGGACGAGCAGCTGGGCACCCAGCGTGTCTTCGAGCGCAGAGATCGTGCGCGAGACCGAAGGCCTGCTCATCCCGCGCTGCTTGGCCGCCGCCGAGAAGCTCAGATGTTCGGCCACTCCGATAAAGACCCGCATCGCTTCAAGCTGATCCATTTGGGCCTCCATTGTTTCGCCTTGGGTAACTAACAATTGGTAAATTAGTCAATTGTTTCCCGATCCAGCCTCGCTAGGCTCACCGAGTCCGATGCTGTATCGGCCCATTTCAACAGGGAGCCCCCATGAAGCTGTATTCGTTTCCATTGTCTGGCCACGCCCATCGCGCCCACCTGTTTTTGTCGCTGGTAGGCGCCGACTTCACCGTCGAGACGGTCGCGCTCGGCCAAGGCGAGCACAAGCAGCCGCCGTTCTTGGCGATGAACATCTTCGGTCAGGTGCCGGTGCTCGACGACGACGGCATCTTCGTCGCCGACTCCAACGCGATCCTCGTCTATGTGGCGCGCAAGCTGGGCCGCGAAGACTGGTACCCGACAGACCCTCAGGGTGCCGCCGACGTACAACGCTGGCTGTCGGTCGCCGCCGGCCAGCTTGCATTCGGTCCGGCAGCCGCGCGCCTGGTGACGGTCTTTGGCGCCTCATTCGACGCCAAAGAGGTCATCGCCCGAGCCCACGCGCTGTTCGGCGTCGTGGAGTCCCACCTCGAAGGCCGCGAGTGGCTCGCCTCGACCGGACACCCCACGATCGCGGATGTCGCGTTCTACAGCTACGCCGAGAGCGCGCCCGAGGGCAACGTCAGCCTCGCGGACTATCCGGGTGTTCGCGCCTTGCTGGACCGGGTCCGCGCGCTGCCTGGCTTCGTGCCTTTTGTCGAGACCAAGGCCGGTCTCCGCGGTCGCTAAG
>JBNMOZ010000534.1:0-4642 GCA_051276005.1 Bradymonadia bacterium
GGCGGGCCAAAGGTCAACCGTCTCCCGGTCAGTCATCCCCAAGTGCATCGAGCGCGGATTGGATTTTGCGCGCTCTCGGCCACCGCGCCCTGGCCGTGTTCAGCATGCGCCGGGCTTCGCTCTTTCGACCCGCTTCGCTGGCCATTTGCGCCGCAAAGACCGCCCGTGTTGCGGACGGATCCAGACCCTGGGCGCGCACTGCGGCGGTCAGCGCAGCCTTCGGATCGTCGAATCGACGGTGCATCTTCGCTTCGAGAGCGTAGACCGAGGCTGCGCGCATCGGGTCGGCGCGGGTGCGATCGGCGAGCAGCGCCAGCGCGCGCTTCGCGAGGGCGGGCTTCTTGAGGCGCAGCGCCACGTTGACCGTCAAGCGCAAGTGCTCGGGGCTCAGGTCGGCGAGGGGACCCAGGGCGGCCAGCGCCGCGTGAGATTCGACGGCGTCACCCCGCTTCGATGCGGCGCGGGCACGCAGAGCTTGGGCGACGGCGGGCTGCGTATGCGCGCTGAGCCAGGCGACCTCTTGATCGACGCACGCCTTGTCGCTCAGCGCCATACACGCCCGCGCCCGTGCCGTGTGGGCCGGCGCGTCGTCGGGTCGCAGCAGGATCGCCTCGTCCATCAGCCGCCGTAGATCCGTCGCCCGGTTGGCGCCCAGCAGCGCGGTGGCCAGATGACGCCGGGCGTTGGGCGTATTGGGCAGCGCCGCGTCGAGGTGGCGAGTCGCCTTGAGTCGGCTGGCCTCGCGGGCGATGTCGGCGGCTATCCACGGGCCCTTCTGATAGGCGCGGCGGTATTCGGAGGCCGCCTGACTGGGTCGGCCTGCCTCGACGAACAGGCGCGCCGCGATCAGGTGCGGGCGCGGATCGTTTGGGGTCGCGCGCTGGGCGCGGGCTATCCAGGGCAGCGCGGCTTCGACCTGGCCGGCGCTGGTGATCTTGGCGGCGACAACGAGGGGCAGCAACCCGTCGGCGGGGTGCCGCGATCGCAGCGCCTCAGTGTCTGCCGGACGCAGGCGCCACGCGGCCACCTCGGCGTCGGCTTGCTGCGCCGGCAGGCCCGGCCCGAAGACCGCGACGCCGATCGCCAGCACCGCGCCGCCGACCAGCGCAGCGCGCACCGTGCGTGGGCTGCGCCCTGAGCTTCGCCGCCGCGCAGCGCGAGAGAGCGCGACGCCAAGGCCCGCAGCGACGGGCAGCGACAAGCCCGCGGACTCAAAACCAAAGTCGACGAGTTGTTGCACCGAGACGGCGATCAGGCCCGCCAGCAAACTCCAGTCGAGCGCGCTGCCGCGCCTGAGGTCGCCCAGCAAAAACCCCAGCGCACCCAGCGCGCCGCCGATGCCCACGATCACCGCGACCAGGCCGCCCTCGCAGGCGAGCTGCAGCACGATGTTCTCGGGGTGAGAGATGGTGTTGCGCACCGCGAGCGTTTGATAGCGCGGGTAGACGTACTCGAAGGTGTCGCGCCCGCTGCCGGTCGCCCAGAAGTCGGCCGCGTAGTCGACGGCCGGACCCCAAGCTTCGATCTTCATGTCGGCGGTGGGGGTGTTGAACGCGGTCTGCTGCCAGTCGGGCAAGAGCAAGACGGCCGCCCCGACGCCCAAAATTGCCAACGCCAGGCCCACGCCTGCCACGGCCCGCGCGCGCTTCACCGCGTCCTGCTCCGGGTCGGCCAGCCGAGTCGCGCCCGCGAAGATGAGCAGGCCCAACAGCAGCGCCGCCTGACCGCCTCGCGACCCCGAGAGCACGGCCGCGAGCATGCTCAACAACGCGCAGCCCAACGCCAACATGCGCAGCGCGTCGTGTCGGGCGCGCGCCACCAGACCCAGCGCGACCAGGCACGAGAAGACCGCCAAGCCTGCGAGGGTGTTGTTGTTCACGAAGGTCGAGAAGTATCCGCTCATGTTGGCGCGATCGGCGGGCGCGATCAGCCCGAAGATGCGCGGCGTGCCGGTGCCCCAATGCAGCAACCCCACCGCGGCGATGACCCCGCCAATGCCGGCCAGCGCGATGAGCACCCAGCGTTGGCGTCGGTTGTCGACGCAGGCCGCCGCGATGAGCGTGGCGACGAACCCGGCTTGCAAGATCAGGCCGACGGCCGTGGCCGGCGCATCGAGGCTCAAGGGCCCAGCGCCTTCGCGAATCGCGGCTGCATGCGGGCTCAGCGCCGACAACAGCCCCGCGGGCAGGGGGACCAGCGCCATCGCATACCAAGCAACGAGCAGGAACGGCGGCCAAATGGGCCAGGGCAGGCGAGGGCATTCGCCGCGGCGCGTCGCCAGCACGCCCACCAGCGCGAGGCCCATGAGTCCACAAAGCATCAGCTTGATCGGGACGCGCGTGCCGCCGATGGCCAACGGCGCGGCGCAGATCAGCGCGATGAACGCCAGGGTCGCAGCGGTGCGCACAGGGCTGTTGGATTGGGTGGGCATGCGCGGGTTGGACCCATCAGCGCTGGGGCATGTCCCAGCGGCGTATTTGAAGAAAGCACAGCGACGAGATGAGTGTGCGCTAAGGGCGGCGTGGGTCCGAGGAGAATCTTGGCGATGGCTGGCCGGCTTGCTGCGCCTGATGCGCTGCTGCGCTGATGCCGGGTGGGCGCGTCAGTCGGCGCGCGTGAAGATGAACGGGAACTCCACCGTCGCCGAGCCGCCCTTGGGCTTGGGGAACCGCCAGCGCTTGATGTTGCGGGCCAGGCAGGCCCCGACGGTGGGCTCACCCATCGTGTTGTGTGCCACCCGGGCCGACGACACGCGCCCGCTCTCTTGCACCACGAAGCGCAGCACGACCTTGCCGGCGAGCGCATTGTTGCGGCCCAGCGCCTTCTCGTAGCACGCCCGAATGGCGCGGCCGCGGCGCTTGATCGCCTTGGAGATCTCTTTGGGGCTCATGGTGCCTCCGACGATGTCGTCATCCTTGATGTGCTTGAGCTTGAACTCGCCGCGCACCCGCGCCTCTGCGCCCTTCTTCTCGGCGGCGATCGTGCGCCCCAGGCCCTTGCCGGCCAATGTATTCGCACCCAAGTTGGCCGTCGCGCCGATCGCTGCGGTGTCGCGGCGGCTGTCGCGCCCGCGCTCACCGTTGGTCGCCAGGCCGACACCGTCGAAGGCGCTGTTCATCGCGGCGCTCGATACGCCATCGCCGAGCAGGTCCTCAACGAAATCAGATGCGTCCTCGCCCTGCGACCCGATGACGCCGACAAGGATGGTCTTGTCGCGAACGCCCGCCTGCATGAGGCTGCGCTCTGACGTCTTCGGCGTGGGCCTCTTGGCGATGGTGGGCCGCGGCGCGACGGTCGGCGCCGCAGCGGTCTTCTGGGGATCGACCGTCTCGTTGGTGGCTTTCGAGGCCGGCGCTCTCACCGCGGGCGGCTGCATCTGCGCCAAGATCGGGTTGAGGAAGCGATCGGAGATCTCGGGGCGGGGCACCTCGGGATAGTCCTGGTTCACGATGAAGGCGACCGCGAAGACCTGCACCGCGAAGCTGGCCAGCAAGGTGGCGACGAACGGCCAGTCGAGGGTGTTGAGCAGGCCCCCGCGCACGGCCTTGGGCAGCTGCAGCCGCGAAGGCGCCGGCGGTGGATCGACAAACTGAAACAGGATCGTCAGGTCGCCGAGCTTCACCTGGCCCCGGCTGGCCTCCGACAGCGCGATGGTCAGCCCGCCCTTGGGATGCGGACGCGCCAGCCCCAGCGCCTTGAGCTTGGCGAAGTCGACCGCGCCCTCGTCGGCGCCGAGCTGGCCGACGCCGACCTTGCCGGCCATCGCCTCGGTGATGCGCAGATGAAACGCGCCGCCCACCCAATCGAACACCGTGTAGCTGTCGGGCAGCGAGGCCAAGGGCATGGCGAAGGTGTTCTTGGCGTCTTGCCCGACCGTGACTGACTGCCGCGCCCGCAGCAGCCGCTCTTCAATAAGGGCTGCGCCGTGCAGGACACCGATGCGGAGGATCTTGTGGGAGCCGGGGTCCGTCATCGGGGGGGTCCTTTCGCAAGCCGTCCCGGCTACGACACCTCCGGTCGGCTCTAAGTTCCTCTGTCGCCGAGTTTTCTGGACGAGCTCTGTGGCCGGGCGTGGTGGTCTCCCCGCAGACCCTTCGATCGTCGACATCGGTAGATCGCGAACGCGCGCGCCTGAACAGCCGGGTCGAGCAGCGGCGCGCCTCGGTCGGCCAAGGCTCGGATCTCGGAGAGGTGAGGACATATCGAATACCGAGAAATGTTGGTCACTGTTTCGCGCATCCGCTGGCGCTCGCCGGCAGAGCTGGGGCACCATCACCGCGTTAATCGCGCGGAGCGGATCGAATGCGTTGGATGATGGGTCTCGTCGTGTTGTGCCTGGGCTGTGGCCCCGAAGAGCTCGGTCCGAGTGAGAGCGGCCCCGACGCGCCGCCCGCGCAGATGGGTGATCCGTCCGAGCCCGAGCCAATCGCGGGTGGACAGCCGGCCGCCGAGCCCGAGCCGACGCCCGCCGAGCCCGAGCCTGGCGACCCCGAGCCCACGCCCGCTGAACCGGAGCCGATGGAGCCCGAGCCTGGCGAGCCCGAGCCTGGCGAGCCCGAGCCCCCCGCGCCCTGTCCCCCCGATGTCGTCTGCGTCGACGCCTTGCCCTACACCCATCGCGCCTCAACCGACGACGCCCCGC
>JBNMOZ010000535.1:0-4642 GCA_051276005.1 Bradymonadia bacterium
AGGAGGGTGGTTCCGGAATCAGGAGGGTGGTTCCGATTCCGGAGCGTTTCAGCCGGAACGAAGCCGGCTCAATGGTCGCGCGCTGACTGATCTGTCCGACCAACTATGCTCAAGAGCGTCAGGTCTGCCGCTGAATCCTGTCGGTTGGCTGGTCGCCAAGACGTGGTCGAGGATGTTGGCCGGTGTCGGAGGCGAGGACGACTTCGAGAGCGCGACCCGCTTCGCCCATGCAGCGTACGATTGCGGCATACTCGATCCTCCCGATCTGATCCGGCTTGGGCGGATTCGCCAAGCACAGTCCCTCGATCACGCCGGTTGGCATGACTTCATGAGACGCGGAGCGGAAAGGCAGCCGCGCCTGCTCTTCGAAGACGGCGGACGTGCGCTGTGCCGAACTGCCATCCGGGCGAGAGACGTGGAGCTTCTATGGATGGCTCTGGAGTTGCCGGCGTCGTTCCACGCGACCGAGGCGTTCTTGTTGTGTGCCCACGCACTGAATGAAGATGAAGTCGTGCGGCGGCTGGGTACGTCTCGGTTGATCGGGTACGTCCTGCCGCGTCTGTCGGATGCCGCGCTGCAGACGCTCGTCGATATGGAAGGCGCGGGCCTGACGTACTACGGCAGAGGGGCGATCGGCGCGTATGCGAACCGACGACACCATGCACCAGCGGTGTTCCAGCCCCCTGCGTATGCACCGCAGTACGGCGACCACGACATGAGACGCTGGGATCCACTGACATCGGTCTGCCTCTAGGGCGCCTGTAGCGCATAGAGCCATCAAGCGATATGCGCCACAGTCTCAGAGCCAATCCGTTCGGACCCGTTGCGTTGTGCGGATGGATCCAACGTGAGCGGCGGCCTACTTCGTCGGCGCGATACCCAACTCAGGGATCCCGGCGCGCACGGCTTTACTCAGCGACACCGCGCCGCGCTTGACCGGCGCCATCCCGGACGCTGACGCAGGCTTCGACGTGCCCTTCCGCTTGGCGCCCCACATCCCGCGGCGTGGGGTCTCGCAGGCGATCGGGCCGGTCCACGGGTGCCGAATCGCATACCGCCCTTGAAAGTTGTTAGAGGCCGACGTCCGAGCGCCCGTCTCGAGGACGCCCGTGCTGGGTCCAAAAGCCCCGCTGAAGCCCATGGCGATTGGCGACCCGAAGATCGCACCCTTCGGGTTCGCGTTGAGCAGGTCTGCCAGCTTGCCTTCGGACTTGCTGCGCGCCTTCTTCGAGGCGGCCTTCGGGGTCTTCGCCTTGGCCTTTGGCTCGACCCGCACCTCGCGGCCGCCCACAATGGGGGTGGCGGGCGCGAAGACCAGATCCTCTCCGAGCGCCGTCTCGTCGTATCGATAATGCAGTCGGGTCAGCACGAAGCGGGTCATCGGTCCGCTAAACCCGCGCTCCGTTCCAGGGCGCATCGTCCACTTGGCGTCGATCTGCACGAGGCCCCCGCTCGTCGGCTTCGGGAACCTGACCCGCTTGAGGTGCCCCGCGATGCACGCCTGAGCGGCGGTGCCCAGCCCAGCGCCGCGGACCCCATCAGCGGCCTTCACCGCCCCGTTGGGTCCCACCAGAATTCGGGCTTCGAGCGGCCCGTTGAGGGCCTTGGGGGCCTTCGCCAACTCTCTATTGATACAGAAGCGCAGCACATTGCGACGGTGACGCAGGATGCGCCGAACGATCTCGGTCGACAGGCCACCCTTCACCTCGGGGGTGAGCACGCGCAGGTTCACGCTGTTTGTCCGGGCTGATTCGTCAGGCCCCAGAGCCAAATCAGCGCCGAGCGTCATCAGGTCGGTGGTGGCCAGCACCGGGCCGGGGCAGGGGTCGCATTTGGTCGCCTGCCACGCGTACTCCGTCACCACCGCGCCCGGCGTCTTCGCCAGCGTCTTGTCGAAGAGCGCGGCGTAGAACTCCCCGAAGCGCGCGCGCATGTCGGCCGACACATCCAGGTTCGTAGGGATGGTCACGTTGGGATAGTTCGCCACTTCATAGCGGGTGTCGCGCGCCAAGATGTGCACGATGAGGTCCTGCTTGCCCTTCGCGTTGAGCAGGCCGAGGCGCACCGGCAGGCGAAAGTCGGGGCTGGTGTAGGCCACCCGCAGCGGCGAGAGCACCGCGCGCCCGTTCTCGAACTTGACCTTCTCGGGGTTGACCTTGGCCACGAAGAACTTCATGCCGCTGGCCACATAGGGACGCAGCGCGGCCTCGGCGCCATCTGGGATGGCGTACTTGTTCTGGCGCAGCCAGGTCTCGAGCGACGCTGAGTCGTCTGCGCTGAGGACCACGATGGCGTACTCGCCGACCGCGAACTCGGCCTCAACGCGCACGGCAGGTCGGCTGCCGATGCCGCGGCCGTAGCCCGATCCGCCGCCGCCTGAACCCATGCCGCTCGTGCCCATCCCGCCCATGCCGAAGCTGGGGGTGAAGCACGGATCGGTCTCCCAATACTCCACCAAGCGGGGGGCGGCGAGGCGGTCCACCCTAGAAAACACGCGCCGCGGCAGCGTCCTGACGTCGGCCGGCTTCAAGACGACGGGCACCGGGACGACCAGCGCGAAGTCGGCGGGCGGACCCTCATAGTCGTTCTGCATGGAGAGGACGGTGGTGTCGCCTTCGCGCATCAAGACCACCTGGGTCGCGGTGTTGACGAGGGTCTGATCGGCGCTGCCCACGTAGAACCCACAGAACGCTTGGGCGACCGCGGGTGAGAGGCACAACCACAAAGCCAACAAGGCGCGACGCATGGGCAAACTCCTGCAAGACCGGCCTTGGATCTCGCATTGAAGTCCGCGTCGCGCAAGCGTGAATTCAGGTTCGATGACGGCCGTGGGGCCGTGCTGCGCTGCCGTTTGAGTGGCGCCACATGATGCAGCGAAGCGCCGGCCTGGGCCGCCACCCAAGGTCGTCTGGGCGTCAGCCCCGCAGCGTCGCCGCCAAATCGGCCAGCGCGACGGTCTGCTGATCGCCGGTCGCCATCGTGTTGACCTTCACCCGACACCCAGGCTGATGCCCACCGCCGGATCAGCCGCGCCGAACATCTCGAGCAGGCCGTCGTAGCGCCCGCCCGACATCACTGAGCCGATGCCTTCGAGGCCGAGCAGGAACGTCTCGGGTGGTGGATCGGCCCGTGAGCACCACCCGTGAATGTAACCTCGGCATACCGGTGCGCGTACTGAATACGGATAACTTGGAGCGGGATCTCATGCGCCTGAACTTCGAACACAGCTACGCAGACGAGCTGGACGGTCTGTATGTCTCTTGGACGCCGCCCGGATTCGCCGCGCCGTCCCTCCTCTACCTCAATGACGATCTGTTCAGCAGCCTTGGCCTGAGCGACGAAGTGCGCAGCCATGCCGCCGAGGTCTTCTCGGGCACGCTGCTCTCCGAGGACGCCCAGCCCATCGCGCAGGCCTACGCAGGCCATCAGTTTGGCGGCTTTTCACCCATCCTGGGCGACGGCCGGGCGGCCTTGCTCGGCGAAGTGATCGACACCCAGGGCGTCCGCCAGGACATCCACCTCAAAGGGGTTGGGCGCACGCCGTTCTCGCGGGGCGGTGATGGCAAGGCGACGGTCGGGCCGATCCTTCGTGAAGCTCTGGTGGCCGAGGCGATGCACGCGTTGGGCGTGCCGACCAGCCGGGTCCTTGCCGCGGTGCTCACCGGCGAGACGGTCCGCCGCGAAGGCCTGCTGCCGGGGGCTGTGTTGGCGCGGGTGGCGACCAGTCATCTGCGCGTTGGGCACGTGCAATTTCTCGCCGCGCGCAGAGACCGCGAGCGGCTCGCCAAGCTGGTCGACTATGCCGTGCAACGACACTACCCCCAGAGCGTCGGCGCCGCTTCGCCGGCCTGCGCTTTGATCGAAGCAGTGGCCCGATCACAGGCGGCGCTGATCGCGCGATGGATGTCGGTTGGCTTTGTTCATGGCGTCATGAACACCGACAACTTCACGCTCTCGGGGCAGACCATCGACTACGGCCCATGCGCGTTCTTGGACACCTACGACGCCGACGCCGTGTTCAGCTCGATCGATCGCAACAGCCGGTACGCGTTCTCGCGTCAGCCCGCGATCGGGCAGTGGAACTTGACCCGATTGGCTGAGGCGCTGCTGCCGC
The DNA here is from genome assembly GCA_051276005.1 of Bradymonadia bacterium. Classification (GTDB taxonomy): domain Bacteria; phylum Myxococcota_A; class Bradymonadia; order UBA7976; family UBA1532; genus JBNMOZ01. The sequence goes on from JBNMOZ010000535.1 coordinate 4,115, forward strand.
TCCTCGCAGACGATGAGGCCGAAGCGATCGCCATCGCGCAGACGTGTTTGGAGGTCTACCCGCTGCACTTCGAGGCCGAATACAGCGCCGCGATGCGACGCAAGTTGGGGTTGAACGACGCCCACGACGACGACCCGTCGCTCATCGGCGATCTGCTGGCGTGGATGCAGAAGAACGCCCGTGACTTCACGCAGACCTTTCGCGGCCTCTCGGCGCAGGTCGACGCGCCGCACAGTGTCGATCCGGAGTTCATCGCCTGGCATGCGCGCTGGCGGCTGCGGTTGGGGTCGCAGGCGCCCGCCGACATTGCGGCGCGGCTCGACCGGGTCAACCCCATCTACATTCCGCGCAACCACTTGGTCGAGGAGGCGCTCAATGCCGCCATCGCCGGTGACCTGGCCCCGTTCGAGCGTCTGCTGAGTGCCGTACAGGCACCCTTTGTCGAGCAGCCGGGCCTTGAGCGCTATGGGCAGCCCGCGCCCACGGGTTTTGGCCCGTATCGAACCTTCTGTGGAACCTGAGGCGGAC
>JBNMOZ010000536.1:0-4623 GCA_051276005.1 Bradymonadia bacterium
CTGCGGGGGCAACAGCGGTCAGCCTTGTCGCTGACAGGCCCGACGGGGTAAATCCAGCACCATGACCTTACGCAAAGCCGCCATCGCCTGCGTCCACCTGTTGGGCCTGAGCATCGCGCAACCCGCCGCAGCCAATGTGTTCGACGTCTTTGGCGCCGGCGCCCGCAGCCAGAGCATGGGCGGTGCGATCGGCGCGCTCACCAACGACTACATGGCTGCCTTTCACAACCCAGCCGGGCTCGGCAACGCGGCCTCGACGTTCGGCATGAGCGTCTTCGGCTCGTTCAACCGCACGGCCATTCGCCTGACGCCGCGGCCTGCGGGCTACAACCCGCCCAACTACAGCGAGCGCCTCAGATCGCGCAGCGACACTGTCAACCCCGACGGCACCAGCGGCGTCGCGGTGGGCGGCACCTTTCGGCTGTTGGGCGATAACCTCAGCCTGGGCGGGGTCATCTTCGCCCCGTTTGATGGCTTCGGCACCTCGAACAGCCACTTCGCCGATGAGCGCGAGCAGTACTTCAGCAACCAGCTGCACTACGAGTTGATGGGCGAGCGCCTGTCGACCGAGGTCATGGCGTTTGGCATGTCCTATCGCCTGCGCTCGTGGTTGAGCATGGGCATCGGCATGCTGATTCTGCCCGGCGCGGTCACCTCGGCGCCGGTGTATGTGCGCAACGCGGCCGACCTGTCGCAGGTCGACATCAACATCGCGGTCGATCAGAAGGCGCGGCGCGCGCTGACCGCCGGCGTGATCGTGCGCCCGACCGAGTCGCTGCGCATCGGGCTCACCTTCCAAGACGAGATCTGGTTCGCCGTCGGCGGCCAGGCGATGGTGCAGCTGCGCGGCGAAGAGGCGCAGGGCACTGTCATTCAAGAGATCAACGTCATCAGCGGCTATTCGCCCACCCGCGTCTCGGGGTCACTCGCCTGGGTGCACGAGGTCGCGACGGTCTCGCTCGAGGGCACGTACCGGGTGTGGAGCCGCTACCTCGACAACCACGGCGCGCTGGCGGGCTTCGACGACACAATCGACGTCAAGGTCGGGCTGGAGTTGCCCATGAGCCCCGGCACCTTCGCCCGCGCCGGCCTCGGGTGGGCGCCCAGCCCGGTGCCGGCCCAGACCGGCCGCACCAGCTACGTCGACAACGATCGCATCGCGGTTGGTTTTGGGGCCGGCAGCGACCTTGAGATCTGGGACTTGGCGCTGACTATCGACGTGGGCTTCCAGGTGCAGGCGCTCATCGCCGAGCAGGTCACCAAGAGCCGTGGCGCGAACCCGGACTGCGCCGACGGCGTCACCCGACTCTGCGATGAGTTCGCCGACCTCGAGCGCGACACGCCCCTCACGCAGGCCCGCGACACGGTGGGCCTGCAGACCGGCAATCCGGGCTTCCCCGGCTACGCGTTTGGCGGCTACGTCGTGGCCGCGAGCATCGACGTGAAGTGGAAGTTCTGACATGGAAGTTCTGACATGCAAGGTCTCAGATTCAAGGTCGGGCGGATGACGCTGCGCTCGCCGATCATCATGGGTGCCTCAGCCGTCGTTGCGTGCGCGCTGGCCGGGTGTGTTGACGTCGAAGCCCCCAACTCGACCTTCGGCGATCAAGACGCCGCGGTTGGCTTCGACATGCGCACGCTGGGCGATGGCGGTGAGGCCGATGTGGGCGGCGCGCTCATCGCGCCGGTGGGTCAATGGGCGCTCTTTGTCGAAGACCGCAAGTGCATGTCGGCCATCGGGGCCATCATCGAGAACGTGATCACCAGCTGGTACCTGGTGGACGTGATCGAGGTCGGCGCTGCGGGCGACGGGCAGGTCCTGCGCAAGCGCGTCCGCCTGTGCACGCAGACCCTGAGCCCACTGGTTGGCGGGCTGCGCACGGTGGTCCCGCAGTCGGTCATCGAGCGCTTGCCCAGCCTCGACATGAGCGGCTTTCTGCTCGGCATCGAGCCGGGCGACAGCTACTTGGGGGCCGAGCTGGTCGCCTACTGGGGCATGACCGACATCGGCATCGAGGGCACGCTGCCGACCCAGGGCGATCCCCGCATCTTCGATCAGGACGAAGACGGGCACGCCGGCGTCTCGTTCATCACCACCAACGCCCTGGGCGAGCCGATCTGCGATGTGCGCGTCGTGCAGCGCACGCGGGTGCGCCTCGACGGGCAGGTTGATGGATCGAATCGATTGTCGGGCAGCGTTTGGGGCCAACTCGACCAGAACGTCGTCGAGTCGAGCAGCCCCTTATGCGCCAGCACCACTGAGTTCGCGCGCAGCCCCAGCCCCAGCACCTTCGTGATGGTGCGGGTCGACGGCAAGAACGGCGCCGACCTCAACGCCGATCTCAACGACGATGGCACCATCGATTGCCAGGATCTTCGCAACGCGGAGGCGGTGATCGAGTCGTCGGGCGGCGTCGTGCGCACGCCCCCTGACGACGCGGTGTGTCGCTAGGAGCCGGCAGCGCCGAAAGTTCTGCCCCCGACGAATCGGAGGTGCCACAGTCGCCACCGATTCGTGAGGAGGTGCCGGTGCGCGCTTGGTCGATCTCAGTGCTGTGTTTGTTGTTTGCCTGTGATGACGGTCAATCTGGCCAGATGCCCAACGGTCCGTTCGCCGACGCGATGGCCGCTGGCGACGCGGCTGCAGACGCCGCCACGCCCGTCGATGCCATGCCCGAAGATGCGGGCTGGCAGATCGCCAATCGAGTCGCCGCGACCGAGCAGCCGCCGGGCGATCCCATCGCGGGCCGCCACGCGCTGCTGCACGAAGGCTATGTGGGCTGCGGCATCCCGCTCTCGGCCTATATGCGGCTCATCGGTCCCGCGCCCCAGAGCGCCCGACTGCCCGACCGCGAGGGCGTCAACGCCCAACTGCCGTACGCCTTCACGGCTTACACCACCGACAACGGCGTCGAGGTGGCCACGGCCAACTGCCTGGGCTGCCACGCCGCCCGCATCAACGGCGAGTTGGTCGTCGGGTTGGGCACGCATGCCTCGGACTTTACGGGAGACACCGCCGGCCAGGCCCGCGCGTTGGGCACCCTGATCGACGATCCCGCTGAGCACGCCGAGTGGTCGCTCTGGGCCGAGCGCGTGCAGGCCATCGCGCCCTTCATTCGCACCCGCACCATCGGCGCGAACCCCGCCGACAACCTGGGGTTGGTGCTCTTCGCCCATCGCGATCCCGAGACGTTGGCGTGGTCGCCCGACCCGCTCTTGCCGCTGCCGCCTGAAGATCCCGTGCCCGTCGACGTGCCCCCCTGGTGGCACATGAAGAAGAAGACGGTCATGTATTGGAACGCGATGGGCGAGGGCCACTTCAGCAGCCTGATGATGACCGCCAGCACCTTATGCGTCGACACCGTCGCCCACGCCGAGCGCATTCGCACCTACTTCGCCGACATCTCAGCCTACATCCGCACCATCGAGCCGCCGGCCTGGCCGTGGGCCGTCAACGCCGAGTTGGCCGAACAGGGCAGGGGCATCTTCAACGCGACGTGCAGCGGCTGCCATGGCACCTACGCCCCAGAGGGCTCGGGCGACGCGGACGAGTATCCGAGCCTGTGGGTGCCCATCGACATCATCGGCACCGATCCGGCGCTCGCCAACGGGGCGGTCGATCGCGCGGGTATTTATCAGGACTGGTACAACGCGTCGTTCTACGGCGAAGATGCCTGGCTCGACGCCAAGCGCGGCTACATCGCGCCGCCGCTGGACGGCATCTGGGCCACCGCGCCCTACTTCCACAACGGATCTGTGCCCACGATCGCGGGCGTGCTCAACAGCGCCACGCGACCGGCGTTCTGGCGGCGTAGCTTCGATTCGCGCGACTACGATCAGGCGGCGGTGGGCTGGCAGCACGAGGTGCTCGAGGAGGGGCACGCCGGAATTCGGGTGAGCGGCAACCGAAAGTACGTCTACGACACCAGCTTCGAGGGCTACGCGAACACCGGGCATCCGTTCGGGGATGGTCTGTCGGACGGGGGTCGACTGGCGGTGCTCGAGTACCTCAAGACGCTGTAATCGGCGAATTTGGGTTAGACGTTCATCACGAGCAGCTTGATGCCTATGGCGACAGTGATGACCCAGCCTCCAAAGAAGAACAGCGTGCGAAAGGGCTGCTTGCTGTTCACGTAGGCAACTGTGTGGAGCATCCGCAGCGCCGTGAAGGCGACAAAGACCCACGCCCAAAGCACCGACTGCGCGAGCTGCGTGGCCAGCAAGTAGCCCAAGATCGCAAACGGCAGCAGGTTCTCGAGCGCGTTTCGGTGCGCGCGGCTCCAGCGCTGGGTCCTTGGGCCATCCTCCCCAGGGCTGTTGCCTTTGCCCATCGCGGCATCTTCGGGGTTGGAGTAGGTCTTCTCGATGAAGCCGCGGATGGTGCCCGTGTGGAATGCCAGACCGAGGGTCCATAGGGTGAGCGCGGTTGCGCAGAGGGTGAACACATAGAGAAGATCGGTTGGCATGGCGTCTCGCTTTGCTCGGTCACGGAGACCCAAAATTGGGCGCTGCACTGATTTGACGTTTACCGGACCCTGAGATCGACACTTGGGCCGACTTTTGTTGATATTCGCGCACGGCGGCGCCTCAGAGTGGTCGCGCTGGGTCGACTTGAGGAGGTGG
>JBNMOZ010000537.1:0-4603 GCA_051276005.1 Bradymonadia bacterium
CGGATGGAGCCGCCGCCGTCCGCGCCCACCGCGATCGGGCCCAGCCCGGCGGCGACCGCTGCGCCCGGCCCGCTGGATGAGCCACCGGTGCATCGCTCGCGATCGTGGGGGTTTCGGGCGGCCCCCCGGTGCGGGTTGATGCCGGTCACGCCCATGCCCAGCTCGTGCATGTTCAGCTTGCCGTACAGCAACGCGCCGGCCGCGCGCAGGCGAGCGACGACGGTGGCGTCCTCGGCTTCGGGTCCGTGGGCGAGGAAGGCGGTGCCTACGGTGGTCGGATATCCGGCTTGCCAGACCTCGTCTTTGACGCCGATCGGCACCCCGTCCAGCGGTCCGAGGGGCGCGCCGGCGGCCCAGCGTTCGGTCGATGCGCGGGCCTGGGCCATCAAATCAGCGATGTCGCGCGCGATGACGGCGCGCAGGGGGCGCTCGCCTGACTCCCGCGCGTCGATGGCGGCGATGAGGCGCTCGGCGACCTGCGTGGGGGTCGACTCGCCGGTGCGGTAGGCGGCTTCGTACAGATGTGCCGGTTCAGCGCCGTAGGTCGGGCCGGCCGGCGGCGTCGCGGCTGGTGAGGCTGCGGCTGGTGAGGCTGCGGCTGGTGAGGCTGCGGCTGGTGAGGCTGCGGCCGGCGGCGCCTCGTCGGCAGCGTCTGCGGGCATCGCGATGCGCGCGGCCGCCAGCAGGCCGTGTTCGACGGGCATCGCGTCATCAGGCGTCGCGGCGCGCAGCCGGTTGAGGCCGATGTCTTTGAAGAACTTCGTCGACAGCGGCCCACCCACCGGCCCCTCGGCGAGCGCGACGAAGAGGCGCAAGAGGCCACCGGCAGATCGGGGCGCGGCGAGGGGCAGCAGGTCGTAGGGCATCGCGTCCTCGGGGGTGGTCTGCCGCGAGCCTATCGCACCCCCGTCGCGTCTGTCCCGCCACGTCTGCCAGCGCGTGAGGATCGATATCGTGTAGTCATGCGACAAATCTAAGATGTCGGGCGAGGTGGGTGTCGGCTCTTGCAGGGTTTGCGGCGATATCGCGGTGGTACACCCGGTGCAAATAGATTTGTGCATCACTCTTGGAGATCCCCATGTTCATCGCATTCATGCTTATCGGTTTGTTCGGAATTTCGACGCCCACCGTCGCGCCCATGTCCAGCGGCGGTCGGGTGGCCTTCGTGCAGGGGGGCGCCACGCCGCACCTGCTCATCGAGCGGCGACCCGGTGCGAAGTGCGCCGGTGCCCCCGATGCTTTCGTCGCCCGGCACACCGCGGTGCGATGTCCAATTGAGATAGATGCCGGTCTCGCGACCCGCTGGCTCGGTCAGACAGTTGAGCTGTACGGCGGCGCGGGCGTCTGTATGGCCGAGGTCGTCGACCTGCACCTGCTGGCTTGGTTCGACGTCAACTTCGGCCACGACGGCACCTGGTTTGGAGAGATCAGCTTCGACGCGCAGACGAGCGGACCCCCATCGTCGCTGCTCAAGGCGGCGCTGGCGCGGGCGCCGGCTGAAGACCGATTCCTCTCGGCGGCCCTCAAGGTCAACGACGCCAAAGCCTGTGATGGCGCCCGCTGGGCACGCATCGGTGACACCACACCCTCCAAGATCGAGGCGCAGCACACGGTCAAGCCCCGCGTGCGGACCGCCGCTCTAGCCCGCTTTCGTGCCCATCCAGGGCATCGCGCAATGCAAGAACGCTATCGGGCCGAGACCGACTACATGACCGACAAGCAGCCCACGCATTGGGACGCGTTCGACGGCGGGCGCCCCCAGGTGACGGTGTTCCAGAGCGGCAAGCAGACCTACGTCTACGTGGGCGCGATGGTGGGCGGGTGCGGCGACTTCGGGGCCGACTTCTGGGTCATCTACGCGCGCGTCGGCTCGAAATGGGTGGTGATCGCCGACGCCGATCAGGTGGGTGGGTTTATCGCACCGCAGATCATGATCGTGGGCGAGGCTGGGCCGCTGTTTGCCGACCACACCATGCTCATCGCCCCCAACGGCCCCGTGTATGAGGTGGTCGAAGACGTCGACGTGGCGACCTACATCTGCCCCTGCTGACGCGCGATTGAGCGGCCACCAGGGGGCGACGTGACCCCCACCCAGCGCGCGGCTGGCGGGTTCGACGACGACCTCGATCGCCGCGCATCCGGGACCGCGATTGCCGGGCTGCTCGATCGTGGCGCTGCGCAGACTCGTCAGGCCTCCAGTCTTGGCCACGGCAGCGGCTCGCGTGGGCATTTACGACTTGAGGCCGACCGGGTAAGGCTGGCGTATGCGTCGAACCCTCTTTGCGACCGCCGTGCTCCTCTTGTCGGCTTGTGGCTCATCGAGCCTGGCCGATCGCGCCCGCATGATGGGCATGCCTGATGGGGTCCCCGACCCCCCGCCTGACGCCGCGAAGCCATCGGGATTGGAGTCAGGCGCGGCGCCTGCGGCTGCCAAGGCTTCATCTGCCAAGGCTTCATCTGCCAAGGCTTCACCTGCCAAGGCTCCATCTGGCAAGGCGGGCGCCGTCTCCGGCGTGGCCGACGCGGCGATCTTCGCCCAATGTGCGGGTCGCCGGGTCGACGCGGCGAACGAATTCATCGGCTGCCCGACCTTCATCGCCAGCGCGCATCGGCCGGTTGGCTTCAGCGTCGACGCCGCGCTCAACACCCTCGTTGAAGACGCGAAGCACGGCGCATATGGCGACAAAGAGACCCGCACGGTGACCGCGAAGCCGTATCGACTCGCCCTCGACGGTCAGGTGCTCGTCGGGCAGCGGTACACGGTCGAGCGCGCGGGCGGCGCGCGCGATCACCACGTCGCGGTGGCGTTGGAGGGTCGAACTGGCAAGCTGTTGATCGCCCATTGCCAGGCCAACGGCCAGTTGGGCCAGGCGCCCGCCGCGATCGACGGCATCTGCCCCGCCGCGATGGCGACGATCCTCACCGGGCAGGTGCCCGCCAACATCTATCTGGCCAAGGCGCCATACGCCGACGGCACGCTGGTGGGCGAGGCGCTCTCGACGCCGAAGGGGTGCGAGCGCGAGGGCGACGCCCAGCGCATTCGCTGCGCCGATGGCGGACAGATGACCTGGTATCAGGCGAAGACGTCGATCGTGCCGCTGGCGGTCGTCGCCCAGGCCAAGACGCAGGCGATCACCGGCTCTGCCAAGGCCGAGGGGGTGTCCACGCCCGAGCCTGAAGCCATCCTATGCACCGTCGCTGGCGTGAAGACGACCTGCGTGCATCATCGCCTCGACATCGAGGGCGAGCCGGCCGTGCACTTCTACCAAGCCCGCGTCGATGTGCGCGGCGATACGCTCTACGCGGTGTGCTCGGGCGCCGGCGCCGCGCCCGACAAGCCGGTGCCCGCGCCCTGCGGTCAGGTGTTCGACTGGTGACGTTTCTCGACCACTTGAGCGACCTTTGGCGCCGGGAGCGCCGCACCGCCGTGGCCCGTATGGAGGCCGCGCGCCGCGGCACGACGCTCACCGAGCGGGTGGCGCGGGGCGACGCGCTCAAGGGCGTCGAGGTTGATGACGTGGGGCCCGCGCCCGGCGATCGCACCCGGCTGATGATCCCGCTCAGTCAGGCGGATGATTTGGGGCATCTGCGACTGCGGGCCGGCACGCCGGTGCGGCTGTGGTGGACCGATCCCGATGACAACCTGGCGGTGCGGGCGGTGGTCGAGCGGCGGCGGCGCGACCGCATAAGCGTGCTGGTCGATGGCGAGGTGGCAGATCGTCTGATCGAAGGCCGCTTCAACATCGATCGCGACGATCCGCAGGTCACGTTCACCATTGGCGACCGGGCGATCCGCGCGTTTCAGACGGCTCGACCCAACAAGGGCCGCGCCAAGCTGGCGGCGGTGCTGTGGGGCAACCTGGCGCCCACGTATGTCGAGCCGCCGGCCTGGCGCCCGTTCGACGTGGCGCTCAACCGCACCCAACGCGGCGCCGTGAACGTGGCGATCGGGGCGCATCCGCTCGCGCTGGTGCATGGCCCACCGGGCACCGGCAAGACGCGCACGCTGGTCGAGGTCATCTGCCAAGCCGTCGCGCGCGGTGAGAAGGTGCTCGCCTGCGCGATGAGCAATACGGCGGTCGATCATCTGGCGATGGGCTTGGTGCGCGTCGGCCTGAAGATCGTGCGGCTGGGGCACCCGTCGCGGGTCGCGGTGGGCGTCGCCGATCGCAGCCTCGATGCGCTCATCGCGGCCAACAAGGCCAGCCAGCTCGCTGAGTCATGGCAAAAAGAGGCGCGGCGCCTGCGCGACAAGATTCGCAGCGGACGGCGCCTGTCGGGCTCTGAGAAGCACGGCATGTACGTCGAAGCGCGGCGCCTGGAGCAGGACGCCCGCACTCACCTGGCGCGCACCCAGCACATGCTGCTCGAGAGCGCGTCGGTCATCTGCGCGACGGCGGCCGGGGCGGACGCGCGCATTCTGGGTCTGCGGCGCTTCGATCTGGTGGTGCTCGACGAGGCCACCCAATGTCCCGACCCGCTGGCGTTGGCCGCGTTCGCGCGGGCCCCCAAGGTCGTGCTCGCGGGCGATCCGGAGCAGTTGCCGCCCACCGTGCTCGACCGAGACGCGGCGCGCGATGGCCTGTCATCGACGTTCTTCGAG
>JBNMOZ010000538.1:0-4601 GCA_051276005.1 Bradymonadia bacterium
CGCAGGCGGCGGCGAAGGCGGCGCAGGTGGCGGCGAAGGCGGCGCAGGCGGCGGAGAAGGCGGCGCAGGCGGCGGAGAAGGCGGCGCAGGCGGCGCAGGCGGCGGCGCAGGCGGCGGCGAAGGCGGCGCAGGTGGCGGTGAAGAGTGCCGTGACGTGCCCACCGTCAACCCTCGCAACCCCATGTACGATCGGTTTGAAGGCATCGGCTTCGACAACGCTTGTGCCTCCGATGACGACTGCTTTCGCGGTGGCTGCAGTTCTGAAGTCTGCTCGGCGACCGCCGACGTGGCGAGCACCTGTGAAGGCATCGTGCTGCCCGACGGTGGCTGCGGCTGCGTCGCCGGCGAGTGCGTCTGGCACACCGAAGAGTGCGGCCCCTGCGCCGACGCCGATGACGACGGCACTTGCGACGCCGACGACTCCGACTGCAACGCCGATGGCTCGCTGCTGGCGTGTCGCCGCCCGGCGCCGGCGTGCGATCCCGGCACCGTCCCCGAGATTCGCGACGGCTGCTACACCGACGTCTGTGTGACCTGGGCGCAATGCGGCGTCGCGCCGTGCGCCGACAGTGACGCCGACGGCATCTGCGACGCTGAGGATCCCGCCTGCAACCCCGACGGCTTCGTCGAATGCGACGCGATCCCGCCCCGCTGCGAGGCTGGCCTGGTGCCGGTGGCCCAGGGTGGCTGCTGGACGGGCGAGTGCACCACCTGGGCAGGCTGCGCCGCGATTGAGCCCATCTGCCGTGAAGACGCTGACAACGACGGCATCTGCAATGCCGACGACTCCAACTGCAACGCCGACGGCACGCTCTTGATGTGCCGCCGCGTGGCCCCCAACTGCCCAGCCGGCACCGTGCCCGAGGTCCGCGAGGGCTGCTACACCGATGTCTGCGTCACCTGGGCGCAGTGCGGCGGTTGCGCCGACGCCGACAACGACGGCACCTGTGACGTCGACGACTTCGACTGCAACGCCGATGGCACCCCCTTGATATGCCGTCAGGCGCCGCCGGTGTGCCCCGAGCGGGGCACGTATCCCGAGATCATCGAGGGCTGTTACAGCGGTCGTTGCGTGAGCTGGGCAGACTGCGGCGACGCCCCGGTCGTCGAAGCATGCGCGCCCATCGAGGCCGGCGAGTTTGGCTTGTGTCGCGCGATCATCGGCTGGGGCATTGGCGCCGAGACGGGCATCTGCGAGATGATCGGCGGCTGTGGCTGCGATGCGCGCTGCGAAGGGCGCGTCTTTGAGAACGAGGCGGCCTGCCAGCGTGCCTGCCCCGCCGGCGAGCCCGAGCCGCAGTTCTGTGGCGGCATCGCCGGCATCGAGTGCATGCGTGGCTCTGCCTGCTATGACGATCCGCGTGACAACTGCGCCCCGCCGCGCGGCGCCGATTGTGGCGGCGTGTGTGTCGACCAGAACCGCGCGTGCACGCCCGTGCTCGCCGGTGAGTTCGGCGACTGCGACGCGATCATCGGTGTGGCCATCAACGCGCGTGGCGCCTGCGTCGCCGTGTCGGGTTGCGGCTGCGACATCGACTGCGCCGGTCGGGTCTTCCCCGACATGGCGCAGTGCCAGGCGGCCTGCGTCGCGGGCGAATAGCGCTCGGCGCTGCCCCCCGGAGCGCGGTCCCGCGGTCCCCGCGCCATCGATGGCGCTTTCTTCATCTTAATCCGAACTTTCTCCGCGCAAGCGCGTGAAGAGGCAGCAACGGCAAACGCCTGCCTGACCGAGCCATTCGGTCTGTTGCTTCCGACACACCTGCATCCATCCACGGAGATCATTCCGATGCGCCGACTCTTTGCGTCCGCTCGCCCCGCCCTGCTCCTCACCGCCCTCGGTGGCCTCACCGCCTGCGGCGCTGGCCATGATTCCTATGTGCGCGGCGATGACTCCGCCCTCGGCCGGGTGGTCGTCTACCGCAACGGCATCGCATACTACGAGCGGCGCGCGACGCCCATCGACGCGAAGATTACGCTGGCGGTGCCGCAGGACAAGGTCGACGACTTCCTCAAGTCGCTCACCGTGACCGACGCCTCGACGGGCAAGACCCTGCCGATCAGCTACCCGACGACGGGCGCCAGCCAGGGCAGCGTGGTCGACATGACCATCCAATTGCCCACCGACGTGCGCGGCGAAGTCATCATCACCTACATCACCGACTCGCCCGCCTGGAAGCCCAGCTACCGTTTGGTGGTCGGCGACGACAACACCGTCAACGTGCAGGGCTGGGCCATCGTCGACAACGCCTCGGGCGAGGATTGGACCAAGGTCAAGGTGGGCGTCGGCGCCAGCTCCGCGCTGAGCTTTCGCTATGATCTTCGCTCAGTGGTGCATGTGCATCGCCAAACGCTGGGCGCGAAGCAGGCCTTCGTGCAGGCGCCGCCGACGGGCAAGGCCGTGCATCGCAACAAGACCCAGGACGGCGTGCTGCTCGCCCTCAATGACGCGGCGCTGCCATCGCAGGCCGGGCATCCGGCTATGGGTGACGCGGACGACATGATGAAGGATACGGTGCAGGTGCAGGCCGAGAGGAGCGCGGCGGTTGCGACATTGCTTGACGCCGACATGGGCGGCGAGACCGGCAGCAACAAGGAGAGCAAGGCTGGGCCGCGCCGCGCCACGGCGGCCCGCGCGCCACAAGACACTCGACTGCAGGGCCTGGCGAATCGGCTGCGGGGCAGCGGTGAGCATATCGTCATCGAGGGCTACTCGGCGGCCCACGAGCCCGCGCAGATGGGCCAGGATCGCGGCAACCGCGTGCGCAACACCCTGATCGGCTTCGGCGTAGCCCCCAACCGGGTCAAGGTGCAGAGCAAGGGCCACGTCAACGGCAGGGCGCCGGGCGTCGCGCTCAAGGTCACCCGCACCGAGACCGCGCAAGATGATGGACAACCCGTGGGCGAGAGCCACTTCGAGTCGGGCGTGGCCATGACCATCAAGCGCGGCACCAGCGCGATGGTCGCGGTGCTCGACCAGAAGACCGACGGCGAGGTGGTCTACCTGTACAACCCCGACAGCGCCCGGGGCGATTCGCGCTACGCCTTCAAGGCGGTGCGGCTCAAGAACCCCACCGACTTCACCCTCGAGAGCGGCCCGGTCACGGTCTACGGCAGCAAGCGCTTCATCGGCGAGGGCCTGACCGAGAACATCCCCCCCCGCTCGACCGCGCTGGTGCCCTTCGCGCAAGACAAGCAGGTCACGGTCGAGACGGATGAATCGGTCAAGGACGCCATCGGCGAGCTCGAGACCGTCAACCGCGGCGTCTTCACCGCCCGCATGCGCCACACCCGCACCACCAAGATGAAGGTGCACAACCGCGCCCACACCGTCGCCACGGTGTTCTTGCGCCACTTAGTGCCGGACGGTTGGACGCTCGACAAGGCCCCCGCGGTCTATGAGAAGCAGGGCGAGGCCCATCTGTTCGCCGTCACGATGCAGCCCGGCGAGAGCAAGACCGTGTCGATCAGCGCCTATACGCCGATCACCCGCACGGTCGATCTGCGCAGCGCGGTGGGCGTCGAGCTGATGACCGACTGGCTGCAGGCGCGCAGTCGCGCCAAGGCTGGCGAAGGCAGTGCGCGTGAGCAGCGCTTCGCCAAGGCCGTCCGCCAGATCCTCACGGTCCACAACGAGACGGCCGAGGCCCGCACCCGCATCGCCGGCCACCGCGCCAACATGGGCGAGTTTCGCACCCGCAAGAACGAGCTGAGCGCCCAGATCACGCGCCTCGAAGAGACCCGCGCGGGCGACGCGCTGCGAAAGCACCTGGTCAAGAAGCTGATCGACATGGAGAAGCGCCTGCAGGATGCCACGCTGGCCGTCGTCAAGCAGCAGGAGGCCCTGATGCTGAGCCGCATTCGTTTTCAGGACGCGGTCGCCGAGCTTACGCTGGGCGAGAAGGCGAAGCTGGCGCTCCGCTGAGACCCTGATACCCAGTCGCGTCCCACAGACCGCGCCCAGCGCGCTGTAGCTGCGCCGACTGCCTGGAGGGTGGCGTCGGCCACCTCAGCCTGTTGCGCGCCGGCGCCGCGAGCGACCACATCTTCGAGAACGGCGACCCCCCCGCCGTGCTCGCCCAGGCCGACGGCTTGGTGCAGAGCCTCATCGACGCCCTGATCACCTGCCAGCCCAACGCGGCCCTGAGGATCGACGCCGGCTGCAACGCCCTCGACCGGTAGGCCGGCCCTGCGCTCACCCCAGACGCGGTCCCAGACGCGGTCCCGAGCATTTCAGGCGGCTCAGATCCGCTCCCAACCGAGGTGACTCCGATTTCGGGTGTTGCCAGAAAATATCGCCTCAAACACAGTTTTTCTGCGACACGCTCGCGCAGCGGCCGATGGGGAGTCACACCCCCAACCCAGGAGGCCGCCATGGCCTGGCCCTTTCGCCGAATCCCGAGCGCCCGCGTCGCCTTTGAGATCGTGCATCGCACCCGTGACGGGCGCTTCGCCCTCGCGCCCAAACGCCAACTCGTCAAAGAGTGGATCGGCATCCTCGTCGTCGCCTGCGCCCGCTGGGGCGACGTGCAGCTTCATCAGATCTGCACCCTAAGCAACCACGTGCACATGATCGTCTCGGTCAAGGGCGACCGGCCCGTCAA
>JBNMOZ010000539.1:0-4591 GCA_051276005.1 Bradymonadia bacterium
GACACCCGGATCACCTTCGATCCGCAACCGGCCAACACCAACTGCGGCACGATCGGGGTGGGGGAGTTCTGCGAAGCGCTCATCATGGCCGACACCGAGGTCAACGCGACCGAGCCGATTTTGATTGGGCACCTGCTCATGTCGACCGACGGGGCGGCCGGCGATCCAGCGCTGTCGCTCGCTGTGCCCGTCGAGCAGTTCCGCGACAGCTATACGTTCCTGGTGCCCGAGGAGTACGACGAGCAGTTCATCTCGGTGGTCGCGCGACAGGGCGACACGGTGATGCTGGGCGCGGCCGACGTGACCGACCAGTTCCGCGACTTTGGTGGGCTGTATATGGGGGCGCGCATTCGCGTAACGCCCGGGCAGCGCAAGATAACCTGCGCCGCGACCTGCGGGGTGGTGGTCTACGGGTACTCACAGGCCGTGAGCTACCTGTTCGCGGCGGGCCTCGATCTTGAGCAGATCACTGTGCCCTAGATCACTGTGCCCTTGATCACTGTGCCCTAGATCACTGTGCCCTTGATCACTGTGCCCTAGATCACTGTGCCCTAGATCACTGTGCCCTAGATCACTGTGCCCTAGATCACTGTGCCTTGGGCACCGCGTCTTGAGGGCCAGGGCTCACCAGCCGTTCATGCCCTCGGCGTCGCCCAGGTCGGCCATGTCGAAGCCCTGGGTCTCGGCGATGATCGCCTTGGCCTCCTGCATGCCGCCCATGTAGCGCATGATGGCTGCGTCGTCAGCGTTCGGCAGCACCGGCGCGTTGCCGAGCACCACGTGCAGTCGAGCGTAGTTGCCCGGCACCCACGAGCCGTGGTTGGGGTTGAACTGCAGCGCAAGCGCGAAACCCTTCATCTCCGACCAGTGCTTGGCGTGCGTCTTGAAGTCGTAGTCGTCGGTGCCAAACTTGCCCATGTCCTGCAGCACGTCGTTGATGTAGTGCACGACGGTCGCCGCGATGGCGTCTTCCCAGGCCTTCAGCGCGATGTCCCGCTCGGCCTTGAGGGCGTCCATCTGCGTCTCGTCGAGCGCGCCGTCCGCGTTGACGATGATGGTGCGGCCCCGAATGAATGCGTCGAAAGCGGTCTGGGTGAAGTCGGTGCCGCTCATGGAGCCCCGATCTCGCTTGGCGGCGTTCTGCGCCGCGCCGAAGACGAACTCGCTGCGCAGGTCGATCGTGCCATCGCCGTCGATATCATGCGCGCCCTGCCAGTCGTCTCGGCCGCCCTTCTTGGCGATCTCCTCGTCGGTGTAGGCGTCGTAGTCGCGCGCTGCGCCGAAGTAGCCGAAGCCCTCGTCCCACACGTGCTCCAGCGCGCTGTACACCTTCGTGTCTCCATCCTTGACGGCGGCGGTGGTGTTGTCTGACATCAACCCCTTGCCCTCAAGATCGTCGTCCATGTAGTCGTCGCTCGCCTGCGAGTAGAATACGGCGCCGGTCAGGTACTTCTGAATCAGTTGCTGGTAGTCGACGCCGTCGGCTGACAGGAAGGGCGCGTCGATCGCGGCGCCGTCCGGATCCAGCGGGATGTCGCCGGCGAAGCGCGCGATCACCAAGTCTTCGACCGTCTGCACCATGTCTTCGAGGGCGTCCGTGGGGCTCATCGAGCCGTCGCCATAGCCGACGAGGCCGCTCACCCAGCCTGCGTCCTGGTCGGGCATCTTGCCGCGCAAATCGGCGAGGCCACCGAGATCACCGATAACCGTCTGCGTCAGCGGCAGGTGGCTGCTCACCGTCAGCGCGTAGTCCGGCGACCCGATCATGGCGAAGTCGAAGTAGAAGAGGATCGCGTCCTTGACGTCTCCCGGCTGGGGGTTGTCGAAGGTCTGATCCGTGAGCCCGCCCAGGAAGCCCTTCATCTCTTCGACAAGGACCTGGCGCTTGGTCTGTCCGGAGTAGCTCACGCTGCTGCCTTCGCCGAACCGGTTCTCGAAGGCGTAGGTCTCCGGCTCTTCGATCGGCTCACCGCCGCCGACTCCACCTTCGCCGCCGACTCCACCTTCGCCGCCGACTCCGCCTTCGCCGCCGACTCCACCTTCGCCGCCGACTCCACCTTCGCCGCCGACTCCACCTTCGCCGCCGGCCGCGCCGGCTCCGCCTGCACCGCCTATGGTGCCCGCATCACCGGATCCGCCGCCATCGCTCGAGTCGTCGCACGCGATGAGGGCAAAACAAGCCAACACACATAAAATTCGCATCGTGTCCTCCACCTGAAATTGAAAGTTAATATCAGGATGATGGGATATAGCGGATCTCTAGTCGCCAGATCCAGCCCTCAAATGGAATTTCGAGGGGCGGTCGTGCAGAAAATTCTGGTGTCGGGTTGCGGCCGACCGGTCGGCCATCGCCGGGGCCAATGGCGCTGACCCAGCCCATCAACCGGGGCAGCTGTGATCGGCCGGGGACGGCGTCGCCGGGCGACTTAGCCGAGCAATCTCGCGGATGAGGAGGGGTGTGATTGCGCGCGGGCGATGCGGCGATGCGGGGCTCGACGGCTCAGATCGCGGCAAGCTCGTCGCGGGCAATGCGCGCCGCAGTGCTGATGCCGTCCACTTCGGCGCCCAACGCCGTCAGCTGGTCGTCCACGTCGCTCTGGGCCGTCGCGACGCTCATCCGCGCGTGGCTCAGGAAGGCCTCAACCGCCTCGAGTTGCAGGGCGCAGCGCTGCAGGCCGCTCTCGGCCCGAGTCTGCGCCGCGAGGGCCCGAGTCTGCGCCGCGACGCTGGCCTCAATCGCGGCCATCAGTGTCGGGTCTGACTCGGCCTTCAGGTCGGCGCGGCGCTGATCAAGCACCTCGAGCGACTGGGCGGGGACGTCGCGCAGCGCGGTGCGCAGCCGGCTCATCAATGCGCTCAGCTCGAGCGCCGTCTCGTCGACGGCCTTGAGGCGACCGCTGAGCCACGCCCGGAGCGCCTCCGCCGTAGGGCCCGCGGCGGTGCGCAGCGCCTCGTCGAGGGCTTGGCGCACCGTCAAGATGGCCTCCAGACGCGCGCGCCCCGTCGCGTCGAGGTCGGCCGGCAGGCGTCCGAAGGCCTTGTGCAGAGCGACTCTAAGGCGTCTCTCTTTGCGGGCTTCGGCGACCTGTTCACTGCGCATACTGGCGACGATTAGCAGGCCAATGAGCACACCGGCGCCGACCCCAATGGGCGCCCAGCGCAGGACGGCGCGGACGCGGCCCTCCTTGCGACCGCGCTCGAACCCCTGCGCCCGGCCCTCGCTGACGCCGGCCTCGAAGCCGAGCGCCTGACCTTCCGCGTAGCCCGCCGCCTGTCCAGCTTGGCGGGCGTGGGCGTACTCGACGTCAACGGGATCATCGCTGCAGCCGACCAAGAGGGCGAGCGCGCTGCCAAGAATTTGCACGGGGACACGACGTTGGCGAGAGATCAAAGGCATGACGCAATGCATTGCGCACGCCCGCGCGGTCCGTCAACCGGCGCGGTCGGAATCTCGAGAGGTGCGCCGAAAAGAAAATGAAAATTGTTTTCAAAATTCGATTGCGAATGGTCGCGCCTTTCCCTTATCCAGAAACAGTAAAAGAGAGGCGGTTGTGCCGGCACCGATCGGAGCAGGCACGGTCAAAAGGAGACGACGATGCGATCCTGGATGAGCTGCACGTTCTTTGGTCTGATCGGCCTGTGTGGGCTGGCGAGTTGTGATGACGACAGCGGGGCCACGGGGCCGCCGCGCACCGTCCCTACGGAGCCCGAGGCGGCCGAGCCCTCTCAACCGGGCACGACGACGTTCTTGGAGAGCCTCGCCGAGCAGGTCATCAGCCCGCTGTACGCGAAGCTCCAGACAGACATGACGGCGCTCAAGGCGGCGCTGGATGACTGGCTGGGCTCGCCTGGCGATGTCGAAGTCCTAGACGCAGCGCGCGCCGCCTATCAGACGGCGATGGACAGCTGGCAGCGCGCCGAGGTGATGCAGATCGGTCCGGCGAGTACGGGGCGCACGGGCTCGTTGCGTCTGCGTGATCCCATCTACTCGTGGCCCCAGGTCAACGCGTGCCGGGTTGACCAAGAAGTGGCGAAGGGGACGTCCGAGGGCGTCAACCTCGCTGAGACTCGCTTGGTGAACGTGTACGGGTTCGATGCCCTTGAGTACCTCTTGTTCTACTCGGACGAGCGCAACCAGTGCCCGCCGCAGGTCCCGCCCAACTCCGACGGCGCGTGGAACGGGATGGACGCCGACGGGGTGCAGGCGGCGCGCGCGACCTACGCGGTCGCGGTGGGCGGCCAGCTGGTGCGTGACATCGACGCGCTCAGCGCCGAGTGGACCAGCTACAAGACGGAGTTGATCACGGCCGGCAACGGCTCGACGCTGTATGCCAGCCGGCAGGATGCTTATAACGATGTCTTCGCCGCCATCTTCTACCTCGACATCATGGTCAAGGACGCCAAGGTCGGCGATGTGGTCGGGATTACCGCCGGCTGCGCTGAAGATCGGTGCCCCGAGAACGCCGAGTCGGAGTGGTTGGGCCGCGATGGGCGCAACGTCCTTGAGAACCTGCGGGGCGCAGAGCTGGTGCTGTTTGGCACTGGTGCGGACGACTCGAAGGGGTTCGTCGTGCTGCTTGAGGATCGAGGC
>JBNMOZ010000540.1:0-4585 GCA_051276005.1 Bradymonadia bacterium
GGCGTCACCCGAGTGATCTTGATCGTCGCCGTCTTAAAGAAGCCGCCCGAGTCTTGATAAGCCGCCATGCGCAGCAGCCCCCAGAAGTCAGCGTCAAACCGGATGCGCTGCGCGGCGTTGAGCTTGGACGCGTGCGGCCCCAACGCGCTCTTGAGCAGCACCTCACGATTGAAGAACCCATCGAGGGTGGCGAACGCGGCGCTGGTGTCTTTCGCGTCAGCCGGCACGGCCTTGAACGCCTCGATGAGCGCCTGGGTGCGCGCGCGAATGACCGCCTCATCAGCGGTGGGCGGCGCGGCCAGCAGGCCGGCGAAAATCAGGGCGATGGGCAACATGCGGACTCCTGTCAGGCGCGCGCGAGCAGCGCTGCGATCGGGGGCAATACGAGCAGAGTGACGAGCAGGTTGACGGCCAGGCCGATGAGGGCGAGGGCGCCCAGGCTGGCCAACCCCGGATGATCGGCGATCAGCAGCGCGCCGAAGCCGAAGGCGGTCGTGAGCACCGAGCCGCTCACCGCGAGCCCCACCGGCGTCAGGTGTACCGCGTCGGGGTGATCGCGCCCAAAGAGGTGGGCGGCGCCGTCGACCGCGATGCCGATAATGACCGGAATCATGACGAGATTGAGGTAGTTGAGCGGTATCCCAGCGGCTGCTGCGACGCCCAGGGTGCCGGCCAAGGTCACCCCGGCAGCCCCCATCGCGGCCAGCGCCCGCGGCAGATTGCCCAGCAGCAACCACAGCACCGCGAAGACGAGCCCGGCGGTGAGCGCGAGCAGCGGCAGGCCCTCGCGCTGTACCAAAGTGAGGATGTCGGCGAGGATCATCGCCTCACCGGCGACCGGCGCCCCCTCAGCGGCCGCCCGCAGCTCGGCCGCGAAGGCGGGCACCCGAGATCCGTCGCTCAGCGCGATGGCGGGGAAGGCCAGCACGTAGCCGTCGCCGGCCGAGCTTTGAAACTGGCGGCGCACCGCGATGGGCAAATCGGCCTCGCCAAAGGGGTCGACCTTCGCCGCGCGCAGCAGGGTCGCGCGGGCATCTTTGAGCGTTGGATCGTCGATCCACTTGGGCTTGATGCGCCGCAGCTCGCGACCCATACGCGCGATGATCGGCTGCTTCTCGGCCTGCTGCGTGGGCACCAAATCTGCCAGCGTCGCGGCCATATCGACGGTGGATCCCGCGCCTGACTGCCGCAGTCGCGCGGCGATGGCGCGCTGCTGATCGGGCGCGTTGGTCAGCACCAGCGCGGGGGTTTGGGAGTAGCCCAGCAGGCGGTTGACCTCGGCATCGAGCCGAAACGACGGCAGCTGGCCATCTTCGAGCGCGGCGAAGTCGTAGTCGAAGCTGAGCGCGCCGATGGGGGCGATGAGCGCGACCATCAGCAAGCCGCCCCACAGCAACGCGCGCCCCGGACGCGCCAAGCTCCACCGAAAGATAGGCGCCGAGGCCACGGGCTCACTGCCTGCGCGGCTCGGGATCAGGCGCAGCAGCGCGGGCAGCATGAGCGCATAGGCCAGCACGATGAGCGCGATGCCGGCCGCGGCGACCATGCCGAACTCATGAAACGCGCGAAAGTCCGACAGGCTCACGCCGATGAAGGCGGCGATGGTGGTCAGGCCCGCGATGAGGACCGCGCGGCCCGTCTCGCCGAAGGTGTCTGCGAGGGCCTCTTCGGGGGTCGCGCCGGCGCGTTGGGCCGCTTGCCAGGCCGATAGCAGGTGGATGCCATGATCGACCCCCAGCCCCAACAGGATCGCGCCGATGAAGCCGGTCAGGATGTTGAGCGCGCCCAGCGTCGCGCCGGTCAGGCCGAAGGTCCACAGCAGGCCAACGGCCAGCGGTAGGCAGACGAAGACCACCGCCTGCAGTCGGCGGAAGTGCACCACCAGGTAGAGCAGCGCGAGGGCAAAGGCGAGGCCCGACGCCATGCCAAGATCGCTCTGGATGCGGCGCTTCTGATCGACCTGCTTTTGGTAGCGGCCAGTCAAGTCGACCGTGAGCCCTGTCGCCTGATCGGCGTGCGCGTCGACCACCCCACGCACGGCGCGCGTGACCGCGTCGGCGAAGCCTCCGTCGGTGGAGCGCTGCGCCGGCCGCGCGAAGAGCACCAGCATGCCTGGGGCCTCATAGAAGCGGTCGGTCTGGCGGCGCAGCCATCCGGTCGCGGCGCTCGAGGCGCTGCGTTTCTCGATGTCGCGCATGTCGACCGAGGGGGCCGCGCTCTCTTCGAGATCGAGATACATAGGGTTGTTGCGGCGCCGCTCCCAGCGCGCCCGCGCCTCGATGCGATCCGCCATGACCGTCAGGTCGGCCACGTCGAGGTAGTACGGGGCGCGATCGGTGAACCAGTCCACCGGCCGCTCAACGTCGACGAAGCTCACCTGCGGCAGGGCCTCGATGGCCGCGCCAAGCAGGGTCCCATGTGCCCGGCGGCGATCGACATCGCCGCCCTGGATCACGACCGTGACATAGCCCACCGCGCCGGAGCGCTTCTCGAGCGCCTTGAGATCTTGCACGCTGGCGAAGCTCTCGGGCAGCAAGCGGGCCAGATCGGTGTCGAGCCGCAGGCCGCGGGCGCCGATCGCCGCCACCGCGCAGAGCGCTGCGGTGAGCGCCAAGGCGATGCCGGGACGCCGAAAGCCGAAACGTCCCAGACCGATGAGGGCGCGCCGAACCGCAGATTGGGACCCCGGCCTCATCGACTACGAACGACCGCCGCCGGCAAGGCAGGCTCGGATTGCGTGAAGACGTAGTCGCGATGCAGCGGGAAGTTCCACAGCAGGAAGACCGCGCCGCGCACCGCAACCCAGGCGATGGTGTAGTTGATGGGCAAGACGAGCAGGACGGCGACACCGCCCGCGTTGAGGCCCATACTGGTCATGCTGACCAGGGCGTAGCGCCACATCTGCGGGCCGGCCGCGCCGTCATTCGCAAACGCCCAGCGCCGGCCGATCGTGAAGCTGGCCGCGGCGCCCACCACGCAACCGATCGCCGTGGCCGACCAGGGCGCCATGCCCGCCGATTGCACCAAAAGGACCACGACGACGAAGTCGGCAGCCGTCGCGGTGAAGGCCACCGCGAGGCCCCGAAAGAGGCTGTCGCGGCGCGTGCTCAGGCGGGGGGGACGATCGGCGCCCAGCGCGCGCATGACCATCACGAAGCGCTGCGCGGCGGTCCACTGGCTGGAGAACGCCAGGATGATGAGGCCGCCCACCGCGAGCCAATGCATCTGGTGCGGGCCGGGCGCCTCGTAGACCGCGGCGACCACGGGCGCCAACGCGGTGGTCGCGCCCAGACAGACGATGCGCTCGGCGCGCTGCATCAAGCCGCCGCGCACCTGCACGCCCAGCGATTCACCGCGGGCGCGAATGTACGAAGTCAAGAACCCACCGGCCATCGCCGTGAGGGCCACCGCCAGCACCCAGCTCTCGCGGTAGTACCAGGCGATGCCGGCCAGCACTGCCACATCGGCATAGCGATCGAGGATCGAGTCGAGCGCGGCGCCAGCGGGCGAACTGCGGCCTGTCTCACGGGCCAATCGGCCGTCGAAGACGTCGAGGATGCCCGACGCGATGTACAGCCAGCCGCCCAGCGCGAACCGACCACCAGCCAGGGCGACGCCCGAGCCGAGGGCGAGGAGCATCGACAGAGTCGTGATGGCGTCGGGGGGCAGACAGGACGCGCGAATCAGCAGCCAGAAGGGGCGGGTGACCCAGGAGAAGTAGGTGCGCATCGAGTGTCCCAGGATCGGCGTCGCGCCGCGGGCTTCGAGCTCGGCGTCGTGCCAATCGCCGTGCCGCGCGCGGCGAACCGCATACACCGCCATGCCGCCAATGAACCAAGCGCACAAGATGATGGCCGGAATGAGCGCCGCCCATATTTGCGCCATCTCTCCCTGCGCGGCACCTGCGACGTCTGACATTGGTTCCTCCTGCTTTTCCCTGCACGTCCGGCTTAGCAGGCCTTAACGCCCAGTAAAGTAAACTTTTGTTTCAATACGCCTCAAAGCGCGGTTCAGGCCAGCTCGCTGTCGAATTTTGAGGGCTTGAGATCGACTCGGGCGCGCTGCGAAGCCGATGACCCAGTTGCTGGCCGGCTCACTGCGACACCGATCTCACTCGGTGTTTTGGATGTACATGCAGTGATGCGCATCTGCGCCATGGAGATGCGTGAATTCGACGCCGTGGTGGGTGACTACACGCTTCTTCACACGGCAACGGCACGAATGACGGCGGTCAGGCGTAGACGGGTGGGATCTGCTGCGACGAGCGAGCCGAGGCTTGGCTGCTCAATGGTCCTACCAGGCGAGGCGATGGGTGCCGATCAGGCCCTTGGGCCCCTTGGGAAGCGCCGCGCCCGCGTTTGCGATGCGAACGTCGGCGGCGGTGATCGTCACTGACAGCTTCCAGGTCTTCGACCACAGATCATGCTTGGTGCCGTCGTCGGGGGCGTCGTCATGCATAAGCTCACGCACGCCCTCGTAGCTGGTCATCATCGTGTCGGAGCAGCGCGGGATTCCCTGAGCGATGCCGCAGAACGTATAGGTCTCCGACGTTTCGGACTCAACCTCGTTGATCCCCGGATCGGTG
>JBNMOZ010000541.1:0-4582 GCA_051276005.1 Bradymonadia bacterium
TGCGGTTGTTCCAAGGGTGATTCAAGGAATATCCTGCACTGGCTCCAGGGGTCAACGTATGACCTACTCAGATGACACGCCTACGCAGAGACGACGCCGCAGGGCGCCGCAGAGCACGGTCTGGCGAAAAAAATAGCGTTCGGCGCAACGGCCCGAGTGGCCATGGAGGCAAGATGACGCAGCGGATTCAGAAGGCACCGATGTTCTTGGGGCTGCTCGCGGCTCTGGCGATGGGCGCTTGCGATGATGGCGACGCGGACGGCGCCGGCGGCTCGGGTGGCATCATTGTCGCCGCGGGTGGCGAAGGTGGTGCCGGCGGTGGCGCCGACATGGGCATGGGCGAAGGCGGCGCTGGCGGCGCGGTCGAGTCGGCCGTTCAGTCTTTGAGCATCGCTGCGCTCGACGACGCCTTGGCCGGCGCGGAGCATCGCTACGTCGTCACGGTGACTTTTGAAGACGGCACCACGGGCGTGCCCGATGCCGTGACCTGGTCGAGCACCAACGACGACATCGTCAGCTTCGCCGATGGCGTCGCGACCTTCCCCTACGGCGGCTCGGCGACGATCACGGCAACCGTGGGCGACGTGACGGCCGATCTCGAGGTCACCGTCGGCTGCGACTACCCCCGCTTCCCCGCGAACATCATCCTGGGCAAGGCCTTGGCGCCGGTGACCTGGGACTCGGTCATGGACGAGCAGGGCAACAGCTTCCCGTTCAGCCTGCGCGATGCGTCCTGCTCGGTCGACTACAAGGCCTACGACGCCTTCCTGGTCATCGTAAACGCGGAGTGGTGCCCGCCTTGCCAGGCCGAGATTCGCGACTTGGCGGCCGAGTCTGACGTGCTCGAAGAGTTGGGCGCGAAGATCGTGTTCATCACGCTGCAGAACCAAGAAGGCGGACCCATCGACTCGCGCGGCGCCAGCCGTTTCGTGTCGCGCTACGGCGACGACCTGCCCAGCATCCGCGCGGGCGTTATCGGTTCCAACCCCGAGCAGTTCTTCAACAACCCGGCGCTGATCCAGGCGTTTCCGACCTCGTTCGTCGTGCGCAAGCGCGACATGCAGGTCATCGCCGACAGCCGCGGCCTGCAGTACTCGCTGCACCCGCTCTTCCCGCTCATCCTCGCCGACCTTGAGGCTGACTGGAGCGATCCCCGCGCGAACATCATGTTCGCGAGCAACTGCGAAGAGGGTGGCGATGAGGCGTCCGAGCCCAATGACATGCCGGGTCAGGCCCAGAGCGTGAACGTGGGCGACGCGTTCAGCGGCGGCATCTGCACCGCAGCGCCCGACTACTTCCGCATCGAGGCCGAAGGCGATTGGACCTTCACCGTCGAGTTCACCCACGCGACGGGCGACATCGACATGGCGTTCGCCGGTGAAGACGGCCGCCCGCTCGCTGACCGCGAAGGCGCGACCTCGGGCGACGACAATGAAGTGCTGCAGGGCAGCGGCCCGGCGCTCATCCGGGTCTACGGCTACGGCGGCGCGTCTGCGCCCTACAACGCGTCGCTCACCGCACGCTGAGTCTGGCCTCGCACGCGCCCCGCCTCGCTTTGAAGGCTGGACGCCGCCCCGAGTGATCGGGGACCCTTTCCCCACCGTTGGTATCGTCGAGAGGATGTAGGACATGACACGGATTTGTGCGTTCTTGATCGTGGGTTTGGCGGCGTTTGGCTGTTCGGACTCTGACGAAGATAGTTCTGCGAGCCCGGGCGGCGCGGGCGCGGCCGGTGGCGAAGGTGGTGCTGGCGCGGCCGGCGGCGAAGGCGGCGCGGGCGCTGCTGGCGGCGAAGGCGGCATGGGCGCAGCCGGTGGCGAAGGCGGCATGGGCGGCGGTGAGCCGCAGCCGGTCGTCATCGAGACTGGCCCCGGTCAGTTGACCACGCCCGATGCGATCAACGCAGCGCTGGGTGTCGACACGACGCGTGGCGAGTGTGCCCAAGAGTTCGGTTGGATCGCCGCCGTGCGCGGCTGGATTATCGGTGAGGGCGGCGAGCCCCTCGCGGGCGCCAAGGCGCAAGCCTGCGTGTACACCGAGCCGGGCACGCTGCTGCAATGCCTCAACCCGGTCGACAGCGACGCGGCCGGCATCTTCACCATCACGATCGGCGAGGACTTCCGCTGCGCGAGCTCAGCGGTCATGCGCGTCATCCTGCCCGGCGCTGGCCGCGCGGCGATGTACTGCGCCGTGCCCGTCGACAACCCCGAGGTGCGGCTGCAAGACCCGATCGTCCTCTTCGAGACCACGCCCGTGATCGAGCATGGCGATGACGACCTCGTCTCCGAGGACGCGCGCGACATTGTCTTCGCCGATGGCACGACGATCTACGGCTTCGTACCGAACGACTACTTCGGCACCGACTTCTCGTTGCTGGGCATGAAGCGCATCGCGCCCGACGCGGTCGGCACCTGCTTCCTTGAGGGCGCGTCGGCGTCGGCGGTCGCCGCCTTCTATCCCGAAGGCGAGCTGGACAACGATCTCGACTTCCGCCTGCCCAACGACCTCGGGCTCGCGGCGGGGGCGTCGGTCGTCTTCTCGGTCTTGGGAAGCCTGGAGTGCAATCTCGATGACGGGACTCATATCCCCGAGTCTGAGTGGGCCGACTTCGGCACCGGCACGATCTCGGCGGACGGCATGTGGGTGCAGAGCGATCCCGGCAGCGGCATGCCCTGCATCAACTGGATCGGTTACCGCTCGATGTAGCCTTGGTCGGGCTGCGCATGTAAGGATCCGGAGGGCGGTGAGTAATTTTGCCCGTCACGCCCGCTGAATGCCGCGAGGCCGAGGTCGGTCAGTGGAGTGGTTCCCAGACCCCGAGGAGGCGCGTATGCGCTCTGTTCCGTTTTGCGTGATGGCCCTCGCGAGCCTGTTGCTGGCTGGCTTGCAGCTTGGCTGCCTCGAAGAAGGCGCCGCAGCAAAGAACAACCCGGCTGTCGGCGGCGAAGGCGGGGCTGGCGGCGAAGGTGGAATGCTGGGCGAAGGCGGCGCCGGTGGCGAGGTCGGCGATCGTGGCCCCTACCCGACAGAGGGCTTGGGCAAGGCCGAGGGCAAGACGCTCGAGAACCTCAGCTTCCCGGTGCGCGGTGGTCGACTGAGCTTGGCCGACATCTACGGTGACGCCAGCAACAAGATCATGCTCGTGAGCACGTCGGCGGGCTGGTGCTCGGCGTGTATCGAAGAGCAACCCAAGCTGGCAGCGCTGCACGAACAGTACGCCGAGCGCGGTCTCTACGTGCTCGTGACGCTCTTCGAGACGGCCGACTTCCAGCCGGCCGATCTGCGCCTCGCCACGATGTGGAAGGGCCGCTACGACCTGCCGTTTACCGTCGTGGCCGACCCCGAGTTTCAGTTCCAAGATTACTACGACCGCGACGCGACGCCGATGACCATGCTGGTCGACGTTGAAACCATGCTCATCTTGAAGATCGCCACCGGGTTCAATGAGACCGAGGTGCGCGCGATCATCGAGGCTGTTCTCTAGCCACTCTTTGGCTGCCCGAATACGAAGGAGGATCGCATGCAGCGCTTCATCTCTAGGTCTTTGCTTGCCGGTCTGACTCTGCCCGCCAGCTTGATGCTGATCGCGGGCCTCATGCTCCTTAGCAGCGCGGCGTCCGCGGTCGATCTCAAGCCACCAGCCGATCGCGTTTCGGTGGCGAACTTCAGCCTCAAGAACCTCAAGGGCAAGAAGGTCTCGCTGGCCGACTTTGCCGGCAAGGTCGTCGTCGTCAATTTTTGGGCGACTTGGTGCGAGCCCTGCAAGCAGGAGCTGCCGTTCCTCAATCGCTACTACCTTGATAATAAAGACGATGTGGTCGTGCTCGCCATCGCCACCGACAACGCGCAGACGATGACCAAGGTGCGCTCGACGGTGAAGCGCAAGCGCTGGAAGATGCCGATCCTGCTTGACGCCGACGGCCAGGTCTCGGGCGACCTCAACCCGCGCGGCGCGGCGCCCTACACCATGTATCTCGACCGCAACCTCAAGCTGGCGGGCGACCACGATGGCTATGCACCGGGCGACGAGACCGCGATGCTGGCGACCATCAAGGCGCTGATGACTGAGAAGGCGACCGCCAACGGCGCCGTCAAGGCGCCAGAGGTCAAGGCGTCGGAGGTCAAGGCGTCGGAGGTCAAGGCGTCGGAGGTCAAGGCGCCGGAGGTCAAGGCGCCCGCCCCCTGATTCACCTTGGCCCATTCTAATTCTCATGCTCTCCGGCTTCAGGCGGCTCCATCGCATGCGCTGTTCGGTTCTCTCACTCGTGCTCCCCAGTCTCGCCCTCTCCTGCCTCGCACCGTCGGTGGGCCTCGCGCGTGGTGGCGGCATACGGCTGACCGACTCGCTGACGATGGAGTATCGCACCGACAACGAGAACGGGCAGGCCGACGACGACGACTATGGCGTCATCATCAACCGCCTCAATATTCAGGCGAACGCCGACCAGCTCTCGACGTTCGCGCGCATCGACGTGATGAAGTTCATCGACACCCCGCCGATCCCCGAAGGATCGGCGAGGTTTGAAGATGACGCGCGGCTCGAGCGCCTGCGCGCCCAGTACACGCTGGGCAACTGGAAGCT
>JBNMOZ010000542.1:0-4579 GCA_051276005.1 Bradymonadia bacterium
GACGATCTGACTCGATTCAAGACGGCCCGCCGCTATCGACGCTGGCACGGCAAGACCATCCGGCGCGCGCCCCTGCAGGGCTGGGCGCCGCTCACCCAAGAGTTGGGTCCCCTCGCCCTGAAGGGCTGCGACCTTCGGGGCGCCCAACTGGCCGGCTGCGATCTGGGCCGCGCGAACCTCTCGCTCAGCGACCTGCGCGGCGCCGACTTGAGCGGCGCCTGCTTGCGCGGTGCGGATCTCGAAGGCGCCCGCCTTGTGGGCGCCGATCTGCGCGGCACCGACCTGCGCGATACGGCGCTGACTGCGACGGCTTTCTTCGGCGTCAGCGCCGAGGCCCGCACGGATGACGCGCGGATTGATGGTGCGCGCTTCGAGGGGGCGTACGGGATGCTCGACACACTGCGGGCGTGGCTGGCGACCCACGGCGTCGAACTCTAGTTCGGGCCCAGCGGCGGGTCAGAGGCGGGTCAAACGGTCAGTGGCGGGTCGGCGCGTGAGACGCGGCTCAGCGATCGAGACGGCGCGCGATGCGCCGCAATCGACGCACCAACTCCTCGATCTGAATCGGCGCCGGTACGACCTCGCGCACCCCCGCGCGAAGCAGCGCCGCGATCTGGTCCATGTCGGTGGGCACGGCGTCCGCGATCACCGGCGCGTCGCCCACGAGCCGCGCGACGCCGGCCTTCGACTGCCCGACTGCCAGGATGATCTGGGCCAGCGCAGGCTCCTTGACGACGTCGAAGCCATTGGCGCGCAGCCCGTTGACGATGTCTTCGTCCAGGGTGCCAATCACGGCGATCAGGATGCCGCGTGGCGCCGGTCGCGACGCCAGCCGGTCGACCACCTCGGTAGGCACCCGCGGCACCATGCGCGCAGCGCGCCCCAGCTGCCGAGACGAGTCACGCTCGGTGTTGCCCCGCTCGTCAGCACGCAGGGCGACGACAGTGCGACGCACGTCTTCGGCGCTGGGCCGCCCCTCGGGACGTTTGCGCAGCATGCGCAGAATCAGGCTGTCCAACGCGGGCGGGATGTCCAACTCCGGGAACCGCTCCCGCGGGCTCTCGAGCAGCGAGAAGCAATGCTTGCTGAGCACCTGAATGCCGCCCCCGTCGAAGGGCACCTGGCCGGTGACCAGCTCATGCAGGACACAGCCCAGGGAGTAGATGTCCGTCGGCGCCGCGACCTCGGGCTCGCGGGCCTGCTCGGGTGACATATACGCGGGCGAGCCGTACAGGGCGCCCTGCTTGGTCAGTCGACCCATGTCGTCTGAGTCGGCGATGAACGCCAGCCCGAAGTCGACAACCACCGCCCGATCGGTCTCGTCTTCCTCGCGCTCCAAGAAGATGTTCTCGGGCTTGATGTCGCGATGTATGAGGGCCATGCGGTGGGCGGCGACCAGGGCGTCCGCCACCTGAGCGATGATGTTCAAGACCCGCTCAAGGGCGATCTGCCCGCTGTTGCGCCTGAGCAGGTCGCGCAGCGATTGGCCGTGAAGCAGCTGCATCGCCAGGTAGAGCGAGCCGTCCGTCTCACCGAAGTCGTAGATCTCGACGGCGTGCTTGTGTCGCAGCAACGACGCCACCCGCGCCTCGCGCTCGAAGCGGGCCCGGGCGAGCTCATCCTTGACCAGATGCGGCAGCAACAGCTTGATCGCGACCGGGCGAAGCAGCGCGTCCTGCGTGGCCCGGTACACGGCGCCCATGCCGCCTTCACCCAGGATGCCATGCAGCGTAAATCGACCGGCGATGACCGTACCTGACGCAAAATCGCTGCTCATGCACGCACCTCAAAGATCACAACGGGCTCCCTGCGTCCAGCCACCGCTCGACTGCCGAGCGGCAGGTAATCGAAGCCGTCGCCCGCGGCCTTGCGGGTATACTCCGTGACCAGAATCTGCATGGGGCGGGCGATGCCTTCGAGCCGCGCCGCGACGTTGACGACGTCGCCGATGGCCGTGTACTCCATCCGCGTTTCAGACCCGATATTGCCCACGACGGCCTCACCCGAGTTGACGCCGATGGCGATCTCGAGCTTGAGACCGTACTTCTCTTCCCAGCCGGCGTTGCCAATCTCGAGCCACCGCATCATGTCCTCAGCCGCCCGCAAGGCCAGCCGAGCGTGGTCGAGTTGGGTCCGCGGTGCGCCCCAGATGGCCATGATGCTGTCGCCGATGAACTTGTCGACCGTGCCGCCGTGCCGAAAGACGATCTCGGTCAAGATCGTGAACAGCTCATTGAGGACCCGAACGACCTCTTCGGGGGGCAGGCGCTCCGTCAGCGGCGTAAAGCCCACGACGTCGGCAAACAGGACGCTGATCGGGGTCTTGCGACCGCCCAGGCCCATGTCCTGCTCCCGGCGAACGACCTTGTCGACGAGATCGCTGGGCAGATAGCGCCCCAAATCTGAGCGAATCGCGAGCTCATGCCTGATCTTCGCTTCGCTCTCCTCGAGGTTCGCCGCCGCGCCGCTCAGGGCAGCGCCCAGCAGCGCGAGCTCGTCGCGAGTGTTGATCGTGATGCGTTGATCGAACCGGCGCGCGGCGAGGTCTTCGGTGAACCGTGTCAACGCCCGCAGCGGCTCGCTGATGCGCCGCGCCATGAACAGAGCGACGCCCAGCGCGAGCAGAATTGCACCCGCGATGACGGCGATGACCGACCTGCGGATCTGGTCGATGACGCCATACACCCCGGCCCGCGGCTGCTGCACGACCACCGCCCACGGCAGCGATGGGACCCAGACGCTCACGCCGACCATTTCGACGCCCTCGGCGCTGATGAAGTCTTCGCTGCTCGACAGGCCGACGCGGGCAGCTGCCGGCCCCAGGCCCGTCAGCAATGACGACGCCTTGGCCTTGCCCAGCAACGGACCGGCCGCCGGGTTGCCCCGCGCCAAGACCCGCTGCGACTGGTCGACGAGCAGGATCGGGTCCTGGATGTCGCGGAAGTTGGTCTCTGCCAGACGCTTGATGCGGCGTTGCACCTGCTCGATGGGCACCGCGCTGGCGACGTACCCGGTCACCTCGCCATCCCCCAGCATCTGCACGACCATCAGCACGCGCACTTGACCGTCGACCAGCGTGGCCTGGCCCACCGCGATGGAGGTCTCGCGGGCGCGCTGGGTGATGACGTCGGGCAGCGGATCGAGCGCCGGCACGACGGCCGTTGCTTCCTCACGCATGGTGTCGATGATCTTGCCCTGCGCATCGTAGATCGTGACGTGATCGACCGTCGGGTCGGCGCCCACGGCCGCCAGCGCGAGGCTCAGGCGGCTGTCAGGCGCGAGCGTATCGTCGGTGAGCACCCGCGAGACCGCGTTGAGGACCGTGCGCGCGCTCTGCAACTCCACCCCGACCGCATGCGCGACGTCGTCCGCGACGACAATCTGATACTCGCGGATGCGGGTCCGCACCTCGGTGACGTTGATGTTGATCAACATGAACCCGACGATCAGCAGCGGCACGACGGCGATCGCGCCGGCCATGATGCTGAGCTTGAGCCGCAGCGGATACCGGGGTGTCATGGACGAGTGACCAACCAGCGCGCCCACTGGCTGGGATGGTGGGAAGGCACCGCGTCTAATTCGGCGGGCGCTCGGGCCATCGAGCGCTGGGCGTCATCCATCGCGTGGCCCAGTGGGGCGCCGGGGCTCGCGATGGGCGTGAGTCGGCTGACGAGCTTGTTGCCGCTGGGGCCAGGCGTGAAGACCAACTCCGAGACGGGCCCGCGCCCGATCGCTGCGCTCCATGCTGTCAGCAGCGGCTCGCTCACCGACGTGGGCGCCGACCCAACGGGCAGGACCACGCTCTGGGCGCCGCCATGGACCAGGCTCGACACCAGGCGCGCCCGCCCACCACGGACTTCACCGGCGACTGCAATTTGGAAGGGTTGTGCGCTCAGCCGCCCCCACGCCGCGAAGCCATGCCGGGCCTCGCCAATGCGGACGCCCTTGTCATCCACGATGCCCTCCACATGTGCCAGCGGCGTGGTGATCGCGAGGCCATCGGGTCGAGTGACGCTCGCGCCGCGGGTCGCCGTGCGCGCGACAAGCGTCGGCATCGGTGACGCGCAACCGCCTGCACAGAGCAGGGTCAACCCCGGCTTGGCCTGTGCGCGCGTTCGCGCAGGCTGAGCGCTCATGCGGTGCACGAAGCGGAAGCGATCGACCAAGAACGTGGGGGCGTCGCCACCGCGTACGGGCAACGCCGTGACCAGCGCCCCCCAGGGGAAGAACGCGAGGGGCCCATCATCAGCAAAGACTTCGACCGTGATCGGCGCCACTTCAGGGTCGACCAGCTGCGGCGCGAGCGTGCGCGCAATCTCCATCAGCTGGGTCCACCCCTGCGTATGCGGATCCGGAGCGCCGCTCGCGAAGACCTGACCGGCCGTCAGATGCCCCTCGATGCCCAAACGCAATGACGACAGCCCCCCTCGACCGGGCACATTGGCGAAAGTCGGCTTGGCGTCTCCGGGGCGGCGGAACCAGACCCGACTGCGCGTCGTTCCAGTTTGAACGAAGAGGAACGCTCGGCCTGCGCTCGGTGTCAGCGCGGCCGCGCTTGGCGGTATGGGCGCGGCATAGG
>JBNMOZ010000543.1:0-4578 GCA_051276005.1 Bradymonadia bacterium
GGCATGGGCGGCGCCGGCGGCATGGGCGGCGCCGGCGGCATGGGCGGCGCCGGCGGCATGGGCGGCGCCGGCGGCGCGCGTCCCGAGCTGCAGGCGACGCTGCAAGGATCGCCGCGCCTGACCGAGCTGGGCGCCCTCGAGTTTCAGCGCGCCCGCTTCGATATCCTGGGCGCACCGGACGGCGCAGAGTTGACGCTGCGTCTGCAGGCGGTCGATCCGCCGGATGGCTGCGCGCCAACCGGTTCGAGCGAGTTGCCGCTGACCGCGATGGGTGGTGATCGTTTCCAAGCGCGCATGACCGGGCTGGGCGTCCCCTACAACTGTCAGGTCGACTTCGACACGCAAGTTCGGGCAGACGCCCCCGCCAATTCGGTCGCGGGGCCGCGGCTCATCATCGACAACATACCGCCCGTGTTCGACGTCCAAGAGCCCGAGATATGGCCCACCACCGGCGGCCACATTCTCATCGTCGCGCCCGGCGACGCAGACGCGTTGGCCTTCTACGACGCCGACTGTCCAGGACCGGGCATCGCACCCGCTGAGGGCCTTGTGGCGGCCGTCCCCAATGCCGGTCGAGTGGAATGGACGCTCACCGGCCCCAGCCGATCAGGCGCGCTCGTGCTGCTTGATGATCGCGGCAACGTGCGCTGCGTGCCCACCGATCACGCGCGCCCCGACGCCCCCACCATCGCCCAGGTCGACTGCCTGGCAGAGCAGCCAACCCGCGTCGTCGTCGACGGCGCGTCCGTGATTCGCACCGATTGCCTGGGCGACGCTGCGCTCACGAATGACCCGGTCGGGCACCGCCCGATTCTTGGCGGCGTGTGCGGTCCAGCCGGCGAGACGTGTGACACGTTCGTGCGTCTGGGCGAGCCGGGCCCCGACGCGCAGTACGCGACGGTTGAGATGCGCTTCAACGCCGAGCCGACAGTGCACTTCACCGGCCCCACGCGCTTCGCGCTGGGCGACGCACACCCAACCAGCCATGTGCGCATCGGCGACAGGCTCTTTGTGGGGACCGACACCGGCTTGGTCGCGCAGTTCATGATCGAAGACGGCCGCTGGACGCGCGCTGACGACCTCCCGTCGCGCGTGGGCGCGGTCCATCTCACGGCGACCGTTGAAGACGGCGCGCCCACCCTGTGGATCGCAGCGGGCGGCAACATCACCCAGTGTGTCGTGCCAGGATTCGCCTGCGTCCCAGCCGGTGAGGTGGTGGGCGTGATCGCCCAGCTCGTGACGGCCCAACTCGATGCAGACGCCGAGTTGGAGGTGGTGGCCTGCACGAACGACGGCTTCTTGGTCCGCGGGTTGGATGGCGACGGCTTCGTCGCCGGGCCATCGCTGGGCAACGCGCAAGTCAACCTTGGGTGCAAGGGCATCGCGGCTGGGCGCCTGCGCCCCGGCAGCATTGACAGCCTGGTGATCACAGTCGCCGTCCTCCAGACCTTCATTCGGCGGCTCGATCGGGTGGACGGCGACTGGCGATTCGTCGACTTCGCCGAGTATGAAGCCACCAGTCAGCCGCTGATTGGCGACTTCGACAAGGACGGCCTCGACGACCTCTTCGCGGTCCATACCGGAGACGACGGCGTCGGCCGACTCCTGCGCGTCGGGATGGTCGGAGTTCACATGGCGCTCGAGCAGCTCGGCGATCGAATCGATCTCGGCGATCGCCCAGTGGTTCACGGCGCGATCAGCGACATCGACCAGGACGGCCTGCCCGATCTGCTCGGCATCGAAGCCGTCGCCTCGGGTGGACGGCTCGTCTATCGGGTGGGCGACGCGGTGCGCACCTCAACCCTCTTGGGCACCCAAGTGCACCGCGTCGACCCGCGCAGCCGTGACCTCATCGTCTATGCCCAGGGCCAGCTCATTCGCCTGCAGCCCAGCCCACCGACCGCCAACCTGCGATGGCCAGACGCCCTGCCGCAGAGCCTGTCGGGCCGCCTGGAGTTGGCGGGCTTCGACCTCGACGGCAATCAGCGCGATGAGTTCTTCTTCGTGGGCCTCGACGGCGACGGTCAGCCCGAGTCTGCGGGGTTCTACGAGATCGATGACGCGGGCGCGCTTGCGGCCGTGCCGCTCAGCCTCGCGCTGCCGGTGGCCGATTACCGGGCGTCGCGCGCTGATGTCGATGGCGATGGCTTCGAAGATGTCGCGCTGGCCGCTCGCATCCGCGCCGAGGTTCATCTGTATTTGGTGCATGGCGGCGCCGAGAGCCCGCTCGTCGTCGAGCGGTATCCGACCTTGCTGCCCGTCGTCTTTGAAGACGAGCAGTCGCCCCACATCCTCCTCGATGTGAGCGCCGCCCCCGGCGAGATCTATGTGCAGACCATCGTCAATGAGCGGTATCGGGTCACGGCCGTGTCACCGGCCGGCGTACGTGCCGACGCCCCCCTCGACGGCGACTCCATTGGCACAGTGCACATCAACGCTCCGCGCGATGAGAACAATGCGATCGAGCTGCGGCCGTTCACCTTGGGATGCCGTCGCGGACAACGGGCGCTGTCTGCGCAAACCCTACCCGTCTCGCCGCTCCGTGCGCTGACAACGACCCTGCCGAACGACGCACAATGTCGCAGCGTTCACGCCCTTCGCCCGTCACTGCCGGGCCTGCCTTTGGCCGTTGTCAGCGCCCAGGCCGACCCGCGGGCGCTGCTGATGACCGTGACCGACCTCGACACCGACCAGGGACTCATCGCGCTGTCAGCACCGTTCATCATGCCAACTGCGACAGTGCCCGACTCGCTGGATCTGGTCGACTTCGATGGGGATCTCGTGCCCGAGATCGTCGCGGCCGTACCGATGGTGCCGGGCGCACCGGGTACACAGAGCGCCATCGTGATTCTCAACGCGCAGGGTGAATTGGGCCATCGCTACGCCAAAGAGAACCACGCTGGCGTCGTTGACGCGCGTCTGCCGGCGACCCAACTCACGGCGTTGGGCGGCGACTTCGACGGTGATGGCCGGCGCGATCTGCTCATCTATCAGGTCGACGCGGCCGATGAGGGCCAGTTCTTCGTGTATCCCGATCGCAGCCCGCGCTGAGCTGAACGCCCGACCTACTCGTCGCGCTCGAAGGCGCAGCGAAAGCCTACGTCAGGGCGCGCGTCGCGCGATCCAACCAGCAGCCGGAAACCCCGATAGGTCAGCGTGCTGAACGCCGCGCCCGATCGATAGCTCCCGCCGCGCACCGGCACCTGGTCGCGCGCGACCTGCATGTCGAGGGGCGCAGGATCACGATCCGGCAGGCCTCGGTAGCGGCCGGCCGCGTAGAAGCCCGCGGTCAGCTCGTGCACGTTGCCGCCCAAGTCGGCCACGCCGTCTTCGGTCACGTCGCCGACGATGCTCTCGATGGGCTCGGTGCCCGGGTTGCAGTTGTTCACGTTCGCCGTCTCGCACCCCGGCGCGTCGGGGCCCCAGGGATAGCGGCGCTGCATCAACGGGCTCGCACCCCGCGCCGCGCGCTCCCACTGAAACTCCGTGGGCAGCGCCCCGCCGGCCCAACTGCAATACGTCTGCGCGCGCTGCTGATCGACCCAGATGACCGGGTGCTGCGCGAAGCGTGCGTCGCCGAACTGCTGGCTCGACTCGACGCCTTCGACCATGACCGGCTGACGGCACGGCCCGCGCGCCACGCAATCGGCATACTGCGCGTTGGTGACCTCGTGGGCGTCGAGGCCGAAGGCGCTCAGCTCGATCTGCTGCTGCGGCACCTCGTCGCAGTTCTCGTCGCTGCGGGGGTCGGCCGCGCAGACCGCCGGATCTGCGTCGCGGCTCCCGATCAGCGTAGGCCCTGCCATGAAGTCGATCTGCGGGCTGCGCAGGTCGTTCGGGCACAAGTCATCGATGTAGCGGTTGCAGTCGTTGTCAATGCCGTCGCACATCTCGGCCGCCCCCGGGCGCACGTTCGGATCGCTGTCGTCGCAGTCGCCCTGCGAGCCAGAGACGCCGTCGCCGTCCTGATCGACATCACCGTCGCAGCGATCGCCGCGGCCATCGCCATCGCCGTCGGCCTGGTCGGGGTTGTCCACCACGCGGCAGTTGTCGCAGAAGTCGCCCACCCCGTCGCCGTCGGCATCGCTCTGCTGAATGTCGGAGATCTCGGGGCAGACATCCTGCGCGTCGGGGACGCCGTCATTGTCGGCGTCGTCGTTCTGGCAGGTCGCGTCGACGCCATCGCAGTCCTGATCGGTCCCGTCGCCGCAGGTCTCGAACGCGCCTGGATAAATGCGCGCGTTGCGATCGTCGCAGTCGCCATCAGCGGCGGTGTAGTTGTCGCCGTCCTCGTCGACCTCGGTGCAGGGCAGATCGCGGCCGTCGCAGTCCTGGTCGATGCCGTCGTCGCAGGTCTCGAGCCGGTCCGGCGTGCGGTTGCGATCGGCGTCGTCGCAGTCGCCCTCATTGGTCGAGTAGCCGTCGCGATCGCGATCCGCGTCAACGCACAGCAGGTCGGCGCCGTTGCAGTCCTGATCGACGCCGTCGCCGCAGTCCTCGACCGCGTCGGGGTTGGTGTTCGGATCGCGATCGTCGCAGTCCCCGTCGCCCACCGAGAAGCCGTCGCGATCGTCGTCT
>JBNMOZ010000544.1:0-4571 GCA_051276005.1 Bradymonadia bacterium
CTCATCCTGCCAGGGGATCACGCCGACCAGTGACGACAGCTCGGCCGGCTCGTCTTCGTCCAAGTCTGGCGCCTCGAGGTCGACGGTGTCGAGGGGGCCCAGATCCATCGTCGGCGGGCCGCGATCAAGCGCGGTGACGTCGGCCACCTCGCCTGCGCCCGCGGGCGCCATCGACGCGAGCACGGCCGCCGCATGCGCGAACGGGCCGGGCAAATCCGTCGGCTGGGCAGCGGCAGTCGCCTCGGGTGCGCTCGGCTCGGGCGCGATAGACACCGGCGCGATCGATTCGGGCGCGATCGATTCGGGCCCGAACGATTCGGGCGCGATAGACACCGGCGCGAACGTTTCGGGCGCGATGTACATCGAGCCGTCGGTCGTCGCCTCCTTGCGGTCCGGCGCCATCGACGCGGGCGGGATGGAGATCGCGCCTAAGCGCTCCTCATTGGAGTCGCCGGGCCCCAGCGGTGGCGGGGGCACGTCGATGCTCGTCTCGGGGGCCCGTGAGGGCCGGTCTCGGTCGTCTTCACCACTCATTGACCGGGCTTGTACCCTTGCTCGATTGACGTCGGCAAGTCGGGCGCGCAGCATGCGGCCTTGGACATCCAAACCCAGAGCGCGACAATCGCCGCGATCATCCTGTTGGCGCTGGGGATAAACCTGGGGCTCCAGGAGCGCCGCGTCGAGCATCGCGGCGCCTTCATCGGCCTGCTGACGGCCTTCTTCTTCTACAACCTCTCGTTCGTGCTCTATCAGGCCAACGCGGGCGGCTTCTTCACGCGCATGCTGATGTTCTCGGGGGCCGGCGTGGCTCAGGCGAGCGTGCGCTTCTTCAGCCGCTACCTCGAAGCGCCCATGGCCACCGCGCGCCTCATCACCAACGCGAGCACGGTCGCCGTCGCCGTCTTGGGGATCACT
This sequence comes from Bradymonadia bacterium, assembly GCA_051276005.1. GTDB lineage: Bacteria > Myxococcota_A > Bradymonadia > UBA7976 > UBA1532 > JBNMOZ01. The sequence goes on from JBNMOZ010000544.1 coordinate 916, forward strand.
CGATTCGGCGAGAGCGCGTTCTTGGGCGTCGCCGTCGCGGGCCTCGCGGTGGGCGCCTATGGCTACGGCATCTTCCGCCTGTACCAGCGCTATCGAGAGGCGCAAGGCGGCGTCGAAGTGCGCCGCTTGTCGTACCTGGTCTTTGGCGGCGTCGTGTCGGTGGGCTTCAGCACGCTCGACCTGCTGCCCGCGGCGGGCCTGCCCTTCCCCGCCTTTGGCCACCTGCTGACCTGCGTGTATCTGTACTTCTGGACCCAGGTGATCCAGCGCTCCCGCCTGCTCGACTTGCGCGAGTTGCTGGGCCGCGGGCTGGCCATGCTGGTGCAGTCGGTCGTCGTCTGGGTGATCCTGTTGGCGCTGCTGGTCTGGGTGGGCGACAAGATTGGCCTGCTGCTCTTCAACACCCTGCTGGCCGGCGTGGTGCTCTATTTCACCTTCGAGCCGATTACGACGCTGATCGAGCGCTGGATTGGGCGGGTGCTGTTTCGCGATACGGCCTTGCTGCGCGCCCAGCTCAGTGGGCTGCGACAAGACCTGGCCAAGGTCATTCACATGGGTGATCTGGTCGATCGGGTGCTCGATCGGCTACAGGCGTCGCGGCGGGTGACGCACGCGAGCATCTATTTGTTGGAGTCGAACGCGAGCGCCTTCTACAGCTTGCGCAGCATCGGCACGCTGGGCAGCGAACGCATCAATGTGGTCGAAGGGCGGGCGTTCTTTGACGCGCTGACCCGCGAGAAGATGCTGTCGTTTGAGGGCATCGACGGCGATCTGTTCGATCTTGAGGACGGCACCGGGCGCACCCCCGAGCGCGAGCGACTGGTGGCGATTCGGCAGACGATGATCGAGATGTCATCGGGCTACTCGTTCGCCGTGCTCGCCAAAGATCGCCTCGTCGGCGTGCTCAATATTCAAGACGATCGCACCCGCGAGGCGTTCTCGAGCACCGAGATCGAGATGCTCGCCAGCCTGACCATGCAGATCAGCACCGTGCTGGAGAACTCCGAGCTCTTCGAGCAGCTCAAGGAGCGCGACCGGCTGCAGGTCATGGGCGAGATGGCCGCGGGCATGGCGCATGAAATTCGCAACCCCCTGGGCGCGATCAAGGCCGCCGGGCAGCTGCTCGAACCCGAGACGCTCGGTGAAGAACAGCGCGAGTTCGTCGAAGTGATCATTGAGGAGTCCGACCGGCTCAACCATGTGCTCAGCCAGTTCTTGGAGTACGCCCGGCCGTATCGTGGATCGCTGCAAGCCTGCTCGCTGGTGCCGGTGCTTGAGCGGGTTCGGACGCTGCTGGCGGCCAACGCGCCCGATATCACCGTGGATCTGTCGATGGCCGACCCCCTGCCCCAGATCATTGGCGACGCAGACCAGCTCGTCCAGGTGTGCTTGAACCTGGGCCGCAACGCCGTCGACGCCATGCAAGACGCTCAGGAGACCGACGGCGCGCTGTTTCTCGCCGCGCGGGTGATCTCGATCGGCGCAGAGACGCGGGTCGAGGTCGAGGTGCGCGACACCGGGCCCGGCATCCCGCCCGAGGTGCGCCGCCAGCTATTCGTGCCGTTCTTTACGACCAAGAAGAGCGGCACCGGCTTGGGGCTCGCGATTTGCCAGCGCATCCTGCAGCATCATGACGCCAAGATCCGAGTCCACTCGACCCTCAATGAAGGCACCCGAATGAGCTTCGCCCTGCCCGTCGCCGACCCCGAGCATCGACTGTCAGGCGAGCATCGCCGCCGCCTGACGGCTGATTCCCTGTGATGGCGACCCACTGATGCCCCGCATCATCAGCGGCACAGCCCGCGGTCGACGCCTCGCGGTCCCCCCCGGCACCCTCGTGCGTCCAACCACGGATCGGGTGCGCGAGGCGCTCTTCAGCGTCATCGCCCATCGCGTCGGCTTCGAAATCGACGGATGCCGAGCGCTCGATCTGTTCGCAGGGGCCGGCACCTTGGGCCTCGAAGCGCTCAGCCGCGGCGCCCAAGAGGCGGTCTTCGTAGAGGCCGATCCGGGCGTCGCCAAGGTGCTCGCGCAGAACCTGTCGGTCATCCAAGGCGGCAGCATCGTGCGGCGCAAGGTCGCGGCCTATCTGGCCAAGCCGAGCAAACCGTTCGACCTGATCTTCCTCGACCCGCCCTATGCCCGCGGGCACGTCGGCCCGACGCTCGAGGCGCTGGTGCCCTGGCTGGCCCCCGACGCCATCGTCTGCGTCGATCGCGATCCCAGCGAGCGCATCGATTCGGCGTCGCTCGCGCTGCTCTTCGAGCGCCGCTATGGCGCATCCACCATCAGCATCCTTGCGCGAGAGAACACCGCGCCAGACACCAATGCGCAGGAGAACCCCGCGCAGGACGACCCACTGGTCGAGACGGAGCATCCATGAGCAAAGAGCCGTCCGGATCCACCGGCAGCCATGTCGCGCTGTACCCCGGTTCATTCGATCCCATCACCATGGGACACCTCGACGTCATTCGTCGCGGCCTCAACATCTTCGACCGCATCGTGGTGGCCGTAGCCGTCAACGTGCACAAGACGCCGACCTTCTCCGACGCCGAGCGCGTCGCCCAGATCAAGGCCTCGGTCAACGACGATCGCGTCGACGTGGTCACCTTCAGCGGGCTGCTGGTCGACTACTGTCGCAAATGCGGAATTCACACGGTGTTGAGGGGATTGCGCGCCGTCTCGGACTTCGAATACGAGTTTCAGATGGCCAGCATGAACCGCCGACTGACCAGCGAGATCGACTACGCCTTCTTGATGACAAGCGAGGAGCACTACTACATTTCATCGAGCCTGGTGCGCGAGGTGGCGATGAACGGTGGGAATATCGAAGGGCTGGTGCCGAAGGTGGTCGAAAAAGCGCTTAAGGCCCGCTTCGCCTGATGTTGTTGCGCGCGCCCATCACTGCCCTCGGCGTCGCCATCGTCGGCATCACGATCGCAGCGAGCCTGGCCGGTTGCCTCGTGCCGTATCCGATCGAGGAGCGGCCGATCGAGATCAACTATCCGCCGTTCTACATCGACGGCACGCTCAGCCCGACCACCGACAGCATCCGCGAGTTTGATCCGCGGGTCGAAGAGGACGTGCTGTTCCGGGTGGCGCTCGACGATCCCAACATCAGCGACCAGCTCGTCTACCGCTGGTTCATCAACTATAACCCCGTCACGGGCGCGCCGATCGCCGGCGACACGCTGCAGCCAGGCGAGGCGCGCACGGTGTCGTACAAGTTTCGGCCCTGCCTTGAGAGCCAGACCGGCGAGACGATTCATCGCATCGACCTGTTCGTGGCCGATCGCGCGTTCCTGAGCGGGCCCCCGTCCAACCAACGCGTCGCGGCGGGCACCGGCACGCTTAAGCTGACCTGGTTTGTGCGCCTCGACGACCTCTGTAGCCCCTTATTGTGAGGTGTCGATGATTTTCGCGCGCTTCGGACTGCTCGCAGCGGTCATCGGGGGCAGCAGCACCTGCGATGACGACGCCAAGGTGACGCCGACGGTCTGCGGCGACGACGGCTGCCCGACCGATCAGCGCTGCGAACAGCGCGCGTGCATCGACGACAGCGGCCCGGTCTTCCCCATCACGATCCGCATTCTGCCGACGAACAATACGCTCGCGCCGGTCGAGCTGGCCGACTTGCGCTTCGTGGGTACGCCCGT
>JBNMOZ010000545.1:0-4570 GCA_051276005.1 Bradymonadia bacterium
CGCAGACCCCGCAGCCGCGCCCCCCGCAGCCGCGCCCCCCGCAGCCGCGCCCCCCGCAGCCGCGCCCCCCGCAGCCGCGCCCCACGAACCGTCGCGTCCGTCGCATCTGTCGCGATCGCCCCCGTGACAGCACCCGTCACCGCGGCCGCCGTGTCGGTTACGACGCTCGCCCCCCTGCGCGGCCCCCGCATTCGAGCGCGCGGTGCGCGAATCACCGCCGGTCAGCTGATCCGTGATGGCTGGTACCAGGTCTTTGAGGGCGGCGCGTTCCTACGGTTCACGGGCCCCGGTCCCAGCCTCTCGCTGCGCGTCAAGCCGCAGTCTGGCCGGCTCCTCGCCACCATCACGTCGAAGCCGTTTGCCCCACTGCGCGTCGACGACCGGCCGCTGGGCTCGACCCCCGCTGCGGTGGTGCCATTGAGCGCCGGACGGCACGTCATCGAGGTCGGCGTCGCGCCCGAAATTACCCGCTTGATCATCGAGATTGGCGGATGAAAGCGACGCAGATGTCAGACTGTCAAGCCATCTTGGCAGGCCCGTTTGGGCGCAAACTGCTGTCCTGCTTACGTTTGCGCCCTCGATACGCGTCGGAACGCGGCTTGCTCTGGTATAGTCCTCGTATGCACTTTGCCGGCCCCACATCTCCATTGCTCACTGTGCTGCGGCTCACGGTACTGCCGCTCGCGCTGCTGCTCCTGACGGCCTGCGATCGCCGCACGCCGGCCGGTCCACCGCTGCCCGACGCGCCCCCGAGCGGTCGCGGCATTCATCAAGACGGCGAGCGGACGCTGTTTCGTCCGGTCAGCGTGATCGCCTATGGCGCCGATGAAGAAGAGGTGGTGCCCGACGCGCGCGCTCTGCTCGGCTACGAGTTCGAGGGATCCGCGGGCGATGTGCCCGTCGTCTCGGTCTCGGCGCCCGGTCGCTTGTCCATCGCGATCTACGGTCCGCGGGGCGAGGACGGGCTGTGGGACAACGCCCTGCAGAGCGGCGCAGACCCAGAGAACGTCACCCTCAGCGGCGACGCCCTGCCGGTCAGCGGCATGTACTTCATCCTGGTGCGCACCCTCGATCTCGAGCCGATGCCCTTCCGCTTGCGGCTGCGCTGCGCAGACGGTCCATGTGCCGCGCCCGAATGCGCCATCGAGGCCTGCGACCGCTTCTGCCCCACCGGGTATGCCTTCGACGACGACCTTTGCCGGGTGTGCGCCTGTGTCGAGCCCGCCTGTCAGCCCGGCTCATGCCCCGATGACCAGCGCTGCGTCGCCGGCGTGTGCGAGGCGCGCCTGTGTGAAGACGACTGCCCGCCCGGCTCCGACCCGGTATGCGGCGTCGATGGCCGCACGTATCGCACGGCCTGCAACGCCGACTGCCGCGGGATCGACGTGCAAAGCCGCGGCGCGTGCGCGCCCACCGGCTGCAGCGACGCGCAACCCTGTCCCGACGGGCAAGACTGCGAGAGCGGGCGCTGCGTCGATCGCGCCTGCGAATGCCCTGACACCCGCGCCCCGGTCTGCGACACCACCGGCCGCACCTACGCCAACGAATGCCAAATGCGCTGCGCGGGCGCCGAGTTGGACTATCCGCGCCCTTGTATCGAAGGTTTCTGCCGCGATCCAGGCGACTGCGCGGGCGCCGACGAGCGCTGCGAGCCCCTGGCCGATCCTTTGAATCGACGGCAATGCGCCCGCGCCCCCGAATCGCCCGAGTGCATTCGCGCGTGTGTTACGGGTGAGCTGTGCGGCGATGCCCTCTGCCCGGTGGGCGAGCAGTGTATGCGGTCCGACGCCGAAACACCCTGGTGTACGCGCCCCTGTCGCGACATCGGCAACGCCTGCGATGACGCGCGCATTTGCTATGGCCGAGCGGGCGCCGACCAGGGGGTGTGCCTGCCCACCTGCGGCGCCGATCGGTCTTGCCCGGGCGACTTCGAGTGCAACGCGACGGCTTCGGGCCCGGTCTGCCTGCCGCCGCGCGACGCCTGCCCGTGTCCTCAAGCCCGCCCCGAAGAGACGGTCTGTATTGATGGTGTGACCTACGCCAGCGAGTGCTTCGCGCGCTGCGCGGGGACCGAGGAAGACCCGCAGCGTGGCGCCTGCCCCGACGAGCCCGACCCTGAGCCCGAATGCGACTGTCCGATCGTGCGTGAGCCGATGACGTGTGGTGCAGATCGCCGGCTGTATGCGAGTCGCTGCGAAGCGCGCTGCAACCGCATCGAGCCGCTGCCGCTGGAGCAATGCGTCCGCGCATCCGTAATCTGCCGGGTCGATGACGACTGCATTCGTACGGGGTGTGACGGGTCGATCTGTGCGGCCGAACCGGTCGACGCCTGCTTGGAGTTGACCGACGACGCGACCTGCCGGGTGCGCAGCGACGAGTGCGGCTGCGTCGAGAACCAGTGCCAGTTCACGCTGACCCGCGAGTCGGTCGAGTGCCTCTCGCGTTGAGCGGTGGCCGCCGCCTGATCAGGCGTACTGGTCGACCTTGCCTTCGACCCACTCCACGAACCGGTGCCCGACGGCCTCGCCGCCCAGCGACTCGATCTCGCGGATGCCGGTGGGGCTGGTCACGTTGACCTCGGTCAGCTTGTCGCCGATCACGTCGATCCCGACGAAGTACAGGCCGTCTTTGCGCACCCGCGGCCCGACCGCCGCACAAATCGCCCGATCAGCCACGCTGAGTTCGACCGCCTGCACGGTGGCACCCACATGGATGTTGCCGCGATGGTCGTCCGCAGGCGGCACCCGCAGGATGGCGCCGTAGGGCTCGCCATCGATGAGGATGATGCGCTTGTCGCCCTCACGCGCGGCGGGCAAATAGGCCTGGACCATGACCCAGCGCGTACCGTTCTCAGTGAGCACTTCAAGAATGCTGCCGACGTTTCGGTCGCCTGGGGTGAGCATGAAGATGCCGAAGCCGCCATGGCCGTCGACCGGCTTGACGATGAGCGGCTCGGTGCGATCGGCCAGCCAGCGCTTGATGCGCTCGGCGTCGCGGGTAACCAGCGTCTCGGGCGTATGCTCGGGAAAGTTCAGCGCATAAAACTTCTCGTTGGCGTCGCGCAAGCCCGACGGCCGGTTGAGCACCAGAGCGTCCGTCAGATCGAGCACATAGGTCGCATGCAAGAAGGCGCGATCGACCGGCGGGTCTTTGCGCATCCACACCGTCTCGAAGTGGTCGAGCGCCAGGTCCTCCGCTTCGCCCAACGTGAAGAAGTCGGCCGCTTCTTGGCGGACCGAGAGCGGCTGGGCGCGCACTGCGCCCCGCCCGTCTCGCCCGACATACAGGTCACTCTGCTGGCAGTACCAGATTGAGTGTTGGCGGTCCTGCGCGGCGAGCAGGAAGCCGAAGGTCGTGTCTTTGTCGACATCGACCGTGGAGATGGGATCCATCACGACGAGTACCTTCATGCCCGTATAATAGATCGAGGACGCCGCCTTGCAGTAGCCTGCGCGGCATGAAAGCGCCCACACAGTTGCCCACCGGCTCGATATTGACGGCTGGTCTCGTCGCGATCACCGCGTTGCTGATCGCGGCTGGCCCCGGCTATACGCCTGGGCCGCTGCCTGTCGAGTCAGATTGGAAGGCCCGCGCGGAGGCCTGGTTCAAAGACGCGAAGACCCAGCCAGAGCGCCGCAAGGCGATGCGCCAGGTGACGAAGGCGCTCAAGCAGCCCTGTCGCTACTGCCACACCCCAGACTGGAGTGGCTATACCGACAAGCACTTGATCTCAAAGCAGATGATGGCGATATCGGCCGAACATGATGTCGCCTGCGCCGACTGTCATGCAGGCAAGGTCGAGATGACGGCGCTGGGGAAGACGTCGCAGACGATGTGGGCGCTCGCGCGGTCCAAGAGGGTCGACTGCGGCCACTGTCATTTGCCGAAGGCGAAGTTCAAGACGCTGAACAAGACCGGCGAGGCATGGAAGACCGCACATCCCGACGGGTATCAAGCGCCTGCGATCGCCGCGCCAGCGTCAACGACGCCGGTCTCTGCGCCGGCCTCAGCCACACCCTGACAGTCTCAGACGCGTCGACGTCGACCCATGACCAGCATGCCTATGGCGACGAGCGTCGGAATCGCAAACCCCACCAGAATCGGCACCGTGTTCGTCTTCAGAGCCGCCCCGAAACCCTCGCCAGGCGGTCCCTTCTGCCAGACGCCATCGCTGTCCAAGGCGAGCGTCGCGTCGGGCAAGGCCACCTCGACGATCAGCCGGCCGGTGCTCGAATCGGGCAGCATGTGCACCTTGGGCACGCCCGCCGCGTAGCCGGTTGCGCGCAGCGTCTCGCGAAACAACGGCAGCTGGGCCTCAGAGAGCGTCTGCAACTGCGCTGCGTCGCGCTCGGTTACCCACTGCGCGAGTTCGGGTGTGTCTTCGACGATCTTGGCAACCCGGGCATCGACGGCGTCGGCCACCCGATTGAGACGCGCGCTGCGCCCCATCTCGTCGAAGATGATCGCCGTCGACCAGACGCAAGCGCCCAGAAACAAGCTGAACAGAATCAGCAGCCCAATGATCTTACGAGGGTTGCGCGATCCGCGCGGCTTGGGTCGCGGCCCTTCT
>JBNMOZ010000546.1:0-4497 GCA_051276005.1 Bradymonadia bacterium
CCGCCGCGGTCCAGTGGCGGCCGCGCCCGGGGCGATGCCGTTTTGCCGCTTGAGGTAGCTGTTGGGCAGCTCGCCGAGGATGTAGCCCAGGCCGAGCAAGGCGCCCCAGGCGCCCGCATTCAGGCCGCCTTCGACGAGCAGCGCGGGCGGGGCCCACCAGCCTGCGGTCGCGCCGACCCCCTGAACTGCACCCCAAAACGCGCACGCGAGGGTCATCACCACCACGCCGCGCCAAGTCTTGTTGTCGCCAAAAAGGCGAACGCCGTTGTGGGTGCGGCCGCCGTCGATGGGCATCAGGGCGAGTCGGGGCAGGGCGTTGAGGTGGATGGCGACGACATGCGTGAGGCCGCCGACGATCACGGGCACCACGGTCCAGAGCGCGTCGGCGATCATGCGACACCGCCCGCGATGGCGACCGCCCGATGCTCGAGACGAATATCGAAGCGATCGGACTGCCCGAGGCCTTCGCCGTCGCCGAAGAACCCGCAGTGAGGCGTCTGGATGATGGCGTCGCGCGCTTTGAGGATCAGCAGCTTGTCGGGGCCGACGCGCCCGCCGGTGGACACCGTGAGCAGCGTCTGCAGCAGGCCCATGCGGCTGTCATCGGCGAGCACACAAATTTCGAAGATGCCGTCGTCGAACGTCGACTCGCACAGGCGAAGATCGCCGGCGACGCGGCCCACGTTCGTCGCCAGCACGCCAAAGCAGCGCGTCGAGAGCGAGCGCGCCCGACCTTCAACATCGGTGTATGCGATGTCGACCGGCCGCCGATTCGCCGCGAGAATTGTGCGCGCAGCCACGCAATCGTACAGCCGATGACCCAGCACTCGGGCCAGCGCGCATTGCTTCGTGCGGTTCGATGCCCGCGCGACGGCCTCGGGCACGCCGACGCCGCCGGTGGTGATGAAGCGGGTGCCGTTGACGGTGAGCAGATCGAGGTGCCGCGGCGCGGTCAGGGCGTGGCGGGCGGCCTGGCGGGGCGAGAGCGGCAGGTTTAGCGCCCGCGCGAGGTCGTTCGCCGTGCCGCCGGGCAACAGTGCGAGCCGCGGCGCCACGGGGGGCAGGGCGTTGAGCGCGAGGTTGATGGCCCCGTCGCCGCCGCCCACTACGAGCAGGTCGGCGGGGCTGTTGGCGATGGCGGCGCGGGCCTTCTCGGCGGTGCGGGATTGCAGGAATCGCGGGCCGGGCAGGTGGTTGAGCGTGCGCTCCAGGCGGCGCAGGGTGCGGCGCTGTCGAAGGCGCCGCGCGTTGGCGTTGAGCACGACCAGCGCCGAGGCGATGGGGGCGGTTTCAAACGGGGTGGGGTATCGCATGACCAGGGGGCATCGCGAGGATCGTGCCACCCGGATCGGGGACTTGAGCGCTGCTGGCCGAGGGCGGTGGTCGTTGAGCGCGCGCAGGGTGTGCGACCAATGCTGTTTGGCGGCCGGCAGGCGGGTGGCAGTCTTCGATCACTGCGTCGACAAGCGCCACCGCCGCGCGGCACACGAAGCCGATCGGACGAATCCGGGGTCGCGAGCGCGTGGTCCTGCCAACTTGGCTCTGCGTCGCCCATCGCCCACATAGCGTCGTGGATCGCCCAGCGCTATCGTGCGCCATGCTTATCCTCGCCGCCCTGGTCCTGGCGACACCGCCGCTTGCCCCACCGCGCGCCCCGCCGCTCGCGCCCGCGGCGATCGCTTTTCGACTGGCCGACTCTTCGCCGGCACATCGCGTCGAGCTGCTCAAGGAGTTGAGCCAGTTGTGGAGCGCCGCCCCGTGGGGGACGCGGGCGCTGGCCGCTGTCGAGGCCGGGCAACGCGACACCGGCGTTGATAAGACTTCCGGTCCGCCCGAGCCGTTGTGGGACGTCGGCATCGCGCCCGATATGAAGAGCCTGCGGGCCAAGGTGCAGCGCAATGACCACCATGCCCATGCCGAGAACCTGATCAATCTGGCCCGGGCGCACTGGCGTCGAGGTGAACCTGCGGGCGCGAAGGCGCGTCTGGGCGAAGCGTTGGCCGAGCTTCGCCGAACGCCTGACGTCGAGTTCAATGCCCGAGCCTGGGACGGCGCCCAGAAACTCTGCCTGCAGTTCGGTGACTTTCCGGGCGCGCTGCGGCTGTTGCAGCACCGCGCCAGCGGCCGCCTCGACGCGCTCAATCGGCTGGTGCACGCCGCGTTCGACTTCGACCATACCGACCAGGTGTTGGCAGCCTTACCGGTCCTCTTCGCTCTGCGCCCCGGCATCGACGACGATCTGCCCGACCTGCCGAAGGGCTGTGTCGACGCGATGCACCCGCAGCGCTGGACGATGCTGGCCGATTGGTCGAAGAGGCTGCTCGTGAATGGGGATTTTGCGGCGCATCAGGCCCTCGTCGAGGCGACGCCCCAGGCGAGCATGCGTGAGGCCCTGCGGGCTCGGGCGGCGGCGGGCCTGCTCATCAACGAGCGCTCCGCAGAGGCCTGGGCGGTCATCGCGCAGATGGGCGTGGCGCCGCCGGCGGTCACACAGGGTGTCTGCGCGGGCATTAAAGCGGTGGGCGCGCTGCGGGCGGCGACACGCATCGAGTTCATTGAGAATGCGAAGCCTCCCTTGCTCCTCAAGGCGATCGAGTCGGCCTTTGAGCTGGGCGAGTCGGCCGGCATTGCATGGGATTCGGTGATCTCTTCCGTCGAAGATCACGGCGACGTCGCCGCCTTGGCGGCGATCGTGGGCAACTCGAAGGACAACGAAGAAAATTGGCTTGGGCGGCTCGAGTGGTCCAGGCAAATGATGCTCTGCAGCGATCGATCGCTGTCCGTGGTGCGTGACATTCTCTCGGGCGTCTCAGGGGATCCTGGCCTGATTGAAGAGCTCGACCAGAGGATGGCGATGTTCGAAGAAGAGCCGCGCGAGGCGCCGATGCAGGCAGAGGAGCCAAGCCCAGCAGAGCGGTGGGCGCTCAACTTGGAGTCCGCCAACAACTCGTTCCTGACCAATGATCGAGGGATGGCCCGTCGAGAGATCGAGGACGCTTGGGCCGACATTTTTGCACTGGACGGCGAGGCGGGCGCGATCGCGGCTGGGGACTTGTTCGACTTGGCGAGGCTCAGCATCCTCTTGGGCGAGGCCGACAGCATGGTGAAGCACACGATTGACCTGTCGAGCGTCGAGGCGCGGATAAATGCCCTGCGAGACCTGGGTGAGGCGGCGTTTGAATTGGATCAGCCGAAGGTGAGCGTCCAGGCGGCGCAGGCCATCGCGCGCACGGCAAAGATCCCGGATCTGGACGCCGTCGAGGCGGCAGACGACCCCAAGGTGGCGCGCTGCGGATCGCCGACGGACGACCTCGTAGAAGGCGCGCTGGAGCCTTCGCTGGCAGATTGGGTCGCGAGGGGCCGGTTGAATGTCGCCGCGCAGATCGCCGCGGCGCTGCCCTTGCGCGTCCGAGGCCGACGCCTGGCGGCCCTCGTCGTGCAGATGAGCGCCAATAATCAGCTTCGTGAGGCATTGGATCTGGCCCGGACTGTCTCTCGTGATGGGTCCGGCTGCGCGGCTGGCGAAGGTTATCCGCGAGATGACGCCTGGCTGGGCCTGATCGATCAGGCGCTGACGCATCGGCGCTTCGAGGTGGCCCGCCGGGCGTTTATCGCGATGCCTCACCCCCGTGACATCAAGCGCTACGCGGATCTCGCGCGGCGCCTGTTTGATGGCCTGGCCGAGGTGGAGCAGATGCCCGACCTGTCGCCGGTGTTGGGGCGCCCCGACGGCTCTGCGGCGGTGCGAGCGGTCATTCAACGCGAGATGTTGCGACAGCACCTCGCGCAGGGCCGAATCGGTGCGGCGTTGACTGTGGGCAAGGCCAGCGATCGGCGGACGCGAATGCGGCTGCTCCTGGCCCTCGCGCGCGAGCCTGACCAGCGGCTCGCCCAGCACGCGAGCGCGGTCGAAGCCCTGGAGGCGCCGGTCGCAGAGCCTGCCAGCATGCGCCCGACGTCAGCCCCGCACCATTGAGGTGTTCGCCGTGTCGCAAGTCTTCATGTGAGCGTGCGCTTGAGGCGCCGGGCGTTGGCGTTGAGCGCGACCAGCGCCGAGGCGGGCTGTTTCAAACGCGGGGGGGGGATCGCTACCAGGCGACGCTCGCCGAGTCGGGTCAGTCGCGCCGGCGGCTCAAACCCAAGCACACCAAGACCAGCCAGAAGACGCCACCAGGCGCTGAGCGACCGGGGGTCTGGCTGCACTCCGACAAGGGCGAGCTGCCCGTCACTTGGGTTGAGGGATCGTCTGTGTTGTCGGCGTCGCACGCGTCTCCGATGCCATCACCGTCGGCGTCGAACTGGTCGGGGTTGAACACGTCGGGGCAGTTGTCGACGCCGCCATTGAGGCCATCACCGTCCCGGTCGTCGTCGCAGGCGTCGCCCAAGCCGTCGTCGTCGAGATCGCTCTGGCTGGCGTTGGCGATGTCCGCGCAGTTGTCGTCGTCGTCGGGCACGCCGTCGCCGTCGCGGTCCATCACGGGCTCGTCCGGCACGTTC
>JBNMOZ010000547.1:0-4469 GCA_051276005.1 Bradymonadia bacterium
GATTACCGGGCTAACGGGCCCGCCAAGCTGACCGGCGGGCGGACGCTCGGCTACGCCATCGTCTCCACCGATCGAAAGGGCGTCGAGCGGCGGCATTTCGCAGCGCTGGATGCCTTGCACATGGTCGATCTGCAGGGGCTCGGCAAGAGCGCGAAGATGCGTATGCAGCTTGCGCGATACGGCGGGAATCGTAATCAAGTCAAAGTGACGACGGAGTACGTCTCCTTCGGGGCCTACCGAAGCGGCAACCAAAACTCCGACGCGGTCGACGTTGATAAGGGGTCGGACGCCTGGCAGCACTACACCGCCGAGTGGACCTATCGACCGCTCACCTGGCTGCACGATATTCGGGTGCGGGCCGGCTATATGCGTGCGAGCGCGATCAAAGTCGACGGTCAGCGTGTGATCCGCGGCGACGCGCCAGGCGTCAACTACGGGTCGGCCGAAGCCAACGTTGAGCTGCACCGCTGGTTCTCGATTGGCGCGCGCTTCGTGCTCGGGGCCAATGAAGAGGGGTTCGTGACCGGCATCGGCTTCATTGGGCGGGTCGGCGACATGGCCAAGACCCACCTCGCCGTCGACTATGAGGCGATCCAAGACGTCGGCGCGCGGACCGACCTGCGGCTGCATTGGACCACGCTGCCGCGGGTGCCGATGGCGCTCGGCGTGACCTTCACCGATTGGCCCGATGCCCGCGCAGACACAGCCAATTTGCTCACCTATGACCTGGGCCTGCGGGTGGGTGACTCCGCCCTGGTCGGGCTGCGGGTTGGCGCGGCAAATCGGCCCGAGAGCCTGAACACGGGCTACAGCGCGGGCGCGACGTTCGGGTACGGATTCTAGATCAGACTCTCGCAGCCTGCTGCCGGCGCCCTCAAGCCACCTGCCGGGCAGTAAAGGCCCGGGGTGCGGCCGAATTGAGTCGACGCCGCGCGCGCCCAAGCCTACAACTTCGGCATCGCGGCGAGCGCCGCGGCAAGGAGGCGTATGCGGATCGTTGGCGGCAATTGGGGAGGGCAGGTACTCATATCGCCGGGGGAGCGGGTGCGACCCACCCACGAGACGGTGCGGGTGCGTTGGATGGATCGCATCACCGAGCAGCTGGCTGGGGCACGCATCGTTGACTTGTTCGCAGGGTCGGGGGCTTTGGGCCTCGAGGCCCTTTCGCGGGGCGCGGCTGCCGTCGACTTCATTGAGAACGGGAGCTCTGCACTGCATGCGCTCAAGGCGAACGTGACGGCGCGCAAACTTCGCCCGCTGCGCCGCGGACAGCAACCGTCGAGTCGACGCCGGTCAGCCCGAATCTTCAAGCGCGACGCGATCGTCTTCAGCGGCAACCTCGACGCCGACGCCTACGATATTGCGTTCGCTGACCCGCCCTATGGGTCACGCAAGCTGGATCGAGTACTCCAGCGCTGGCAGACCGTGCCCTTCGCAAAGATGCTCATCATCGAGCATGCCGTCGATCACGCGGTGCCGCAGGGCGTCTGGTCATTTACACATGAGAGCTCAACGGTGACCGCGTACATCTCGCCCGATGGCGAATCACCGCGAACCGGCAGATGACGCCGTTCAGGTGGCCTTGGTGACCGTCAGATTTGGCGTGGCGTCGGCGTCTTCGCACTGCTCGTCTTTTGCGGGCGTGTGATAGTCGTTTGCGCCTGGCATTTCGCTCAGTTGGCGACGCCCTGCTGCCCATGCGCGCTGCACGATCCACGACAAGGATCGGTCTTGGCGATGCGCCTCGGCTCGAATCTCGTCAAGCAAGCCCAACTCGATATACAGACACTGACGTTGTCGTTTTCGCTGAGTCATCGGTCATTTCCAGTCTTGTCATAGGCTGACGTGCGGTCGGATGGGCGCCGCGCTGCGCCATAGACGTAACGGCCGACGGGGTTAGGCTGAGTCGTTGCCTGTGCACAGGGTAACTGCCCAAGGCTGTGCATGGTTTCGAGCTCGCAAGCGACGCCGAAGTGCCCCAAGGTCGAGGCCAACGCGTCGGCATCAGCCTTGATGTGCGGGCCGTCAATGATGGGGCCCATGCTCAACTCGCGTCTCAGGGTCTGGGCGTCGTAGCCGAGAATGGGCGCGATAAGCTGAGCGACCGCCGCGACGTCATACGCCACATGGAGTCGAACGAATAATTGGGCCGGAGCGTCGCTGTCACCGGGCGACGCCAGGGGGTGGGTGCGCTGTCGCAGCGGCGCGGTCTGTGTCAGGGCAAGCTGATCACTTGCAAGTCGAACCAAGGGCGAGTTGTATTTTGACACTACACTCTCTCCTCGCCCGGTTTTTGAACTCATAATAACCTACTTTCTCTAGAG
Source organism: Bradymonadia bacterium (assembly GCA_051276005.1). Taxonomy (GTDB): domain Bacteria; phylum Myxococcota_A; class Bradymonadia; order UBA7976; family UBA1532; genus JBNMOZ01. Next base: position 2,325 of record JBNMOZ010000547.1, read on the forward strand.
AGGTTGTTCAACGGTAAAGGTGAAAAATAGCTGTATTAGTTCAATTTCCAGATCTTCACCAAAGTCGTTGCTGGGCAAGGACATGCGAGGGGTTGAGTGTGCTCGTATGTAGGGGGCTGAAGGGGTGACGCATACATCTGAATTGCATGTGTGCGCTGGTGTCGAGCCTGGTAAGTATTCATCGCAGTGATTGGCAAGTGTAGGCGAAGCGTGAATTGGTCGCCGAGGGGCGCGCTTACGGGTCGGCGACGGCACCCCTGAGACCACGGTAGTTCTGGGCCTTGACCGGCGCGCGCGACATGCTCAAGATGCCCCCGATTTTAGGAGGACCGCATGGCCATTGACGAGACCCGAGTACGCGCCCTATTGGCAGGCATCGCCCTGCCCAACGGCGTAGATCTCATCGCCGCCGAGGCGGTCAGCGCCGTCGAGATCGACGGTGGCGAAGTCACCGTGGTCCTGCAATTGACCGACGTCGCGCGCGACGCCCGCCACGCGCTCGAAGACCGCATCGTCTCGACGCTCGAGGCCGAAGACGGGGTTGACGAGGTCCTGGTCGAGACCGAGGTCGACGACCTCGACCTGCCCGCACCCTCGGCCCCCGATGCGGGCGTCAGCGTGCATGGAGCCGGCGGCGGCGCGGGTACGGTCAAGCTGGCCAAGACGGCGCTCGCCGACGTCAAGCACATCGTCGCGATCGCCTCGGGCAAGGGTGGCGTGGGCAAGTCGACCGTGGCCGTGAACACCGCCTTGGCGCTGGCGAAGCGCGGCGCGCGCGTGGGCGTCTGCGACATCGACATCTACGGCCCGTCAGTGCCGACGCTGCTGGGCGTGGCCCAGGGCAAGCCCGGCGTCACGGCCGATCAGAAGCGGTTCTTGCCGGTCGAGGCGTACGGCCTCAAGGTCATGTCCATCGGCTTTTTGGTCGACGACGACACCCCGGTCATCTGGCGCGGCCCGATCGTCAGCTCGGTGGTCAAGCAGTTCCTCGACGACGTGCAATGGGGCGAGCTCGACTACCTGGTCATCGACCTGCCGCCCGGCACCGGCGACGCGCAGCTCACGCTCAGCCAGTCGGCGCCGATCACCGGCGTCATCATCGTGACCACCCCCAGCGAGTTGGCTCTGATCGACGCGATCAAGGGCCTGCAAATGTTCCGCAAGGTCGACACCCCGATCTTGGGCATCGTCGAGAACATGAGCCACTACACCTGCAGCGAGTGCGGGCATGACAGCCTGCCGTTCAATGGTGGCGGCACGTCGCGGGTGGCTGAGCAGTTCGGCGCCGGCATCATCGCGTCGGTTCCGCTCAGCGACGCGGTCCAGCGGGGCGGCGACGCAGGCACGCCCATCATGGCGACCGATCCGGACGGCCCGCAGGGCGAGGCGTTCTACACGATCGCCGACGGGATCATCGGCAAGCTGCCCTTCGACAAGGCCCCCGACGAGGGCAAGAAGAAGGGCCTGCTGGCCAGCCTGTTCAAGCGATAGGCGTCGAGCGATAGACGGCACTCGAAGGCGCGAAAGCAGCGCCCTCAGGCTCGGTGCGTTCGCATCGTACCGCTGGCCAGCTCAGCCATCGGGCCGCAGAACAGGCGCGGCACGCTGAGCGCCGCGCCACCACCAACACACACCGCGGATGAAGCATGCTCGCCAGAACGCGGGCGCTCGGCAGGGCCAGATCGTGGGCCTGTGGGTGCGCTTCTCGGTCGGTCTGCGTCCGCCTGCCGTCCGCGGTCAGGGTGCCCGATGTGGTAAGGGCCGACAACCCAGCCGCATGGAGTATGGTGATGCACCAACCAATTGAGCGGTCGGCCAGCTGGCGTGCGCGCTGCATGGGCATCTCGATGTTGCGCGTACGTCTGCGACCACCAGACGCTGGCCTTCGCGACGTGTCTCAACCCGAACATGCCTGTCGCGTCTGCGCCCGAGGGTGGCACCGTCACACTCCAGGTGCCCGCCGAGTCGCGCGCACGCTGGCCCGCTGCTCTTCGCCCGTCGTTGACGACGCCGTCATTGACGCCGCGCCCGCGTCGGTCTAGCGAAGGGTAACCCCAACCGCCCCTCGCGAAGGTCTCCATGAAGCACCTCTCAATTCTGCTGTCCGTCGCGCTCCTCTGTGGCTGCCAAGACAAGCCCGCCGAG